>CADAKW010000063.1 GCA_902788645.1 uncultured Lachnospiraceae bacterium | reverse complement strand
GAAGATCCATCCGATGGTATTTCCTGCAAGGGTACACTGAATATTCAGAGTGGCACATACGAGATCAGCTCCAACGGAGACTGCCTGAAAGGAACCGGCTCTGACGGAAACGGCGGTGTCTATATCACCGGTGGAAATCTTTCTCTCACCTCTGCTCTGGGCAATGGCATCAAGAGTAAAAACGGAAATATCAGCATCTCCGGTGGCACGACCAAAATCCTTTCCACAAAGGAGGACGGTATCAACGCCAAAAATTATACTGTCTCCATCTCCGGTGGCAAGGTGATCATCATTCACTGTCAGGGAGACGGCATTCAGGGAGAATGGGTATCTATTTCCGGTGACGATACTTATGTAGACATCACGACAGAATATGAAAATGCGGGTGTCAATTACTACAGCAGTTCTCTTGGCTCCGGCAATTACAATACACTGACCTCCAATAATTCCACAAAAACAGAGACCGTAAATGTGGACACCGGAAGTCATAAAGGTATTAAGGCAGGTACGAAGTCCTGCATCTACAGCTATACCAGTGTATCCGATGACAGCACGCTGGTGGCAGGCCAGACCTACAGTACCGAAGCATCCGGCGGCCTTGTGATCACCGGTGGTACGATCATCGTAGATACCACACAGTCCGGTATCAAATATAACGGCGGTGGCGGCGGTATGGGAGGCGGCAACAGCTCCTCCGGCGCAGCGACAAGCGACGGCCAGTATATTATCGGAGCCCCGGACGATACCATCCACAGCAATAACACCTGTGTGATCTCCGGTGGCAGCCTGACTCTCTCCTCTGCAGATGACGGTATCACCGTTGCAGATACTCTGGATATTACCGGAGATACATCCATTGATATCAAAACCTGCTATGAAGGAATCGAGGCGGGCACCATCAATGTCGGAACCAAAGACAGCCAGAGTGGACCGGATATCGTGATCTATTCCAACGATGACGGCATCAATGCCGCTTCCAAATCAAGCACCACATATGTTTACGCCGATGAGTCCGAGGAGAAATATACGAAAACAACCGTTTCTTCCTCCGATAATGTATTAAACGTATACTCCGGTTACATCAATGTGATGATCGCCGATGACGAGACACACACCATTACACTTCCGGTAAAAATTGGAAGCAACAACACCATCACCTATTCCGCAGACGGTGACGGCATCGATTGTAACGGCTCCTTCTACGCATATGGCGGCACGATCATTGTCTTTGGACCAACCTCCAACGACAACTCTCCGATCGACACAGACAGCACCTACTACATTGGCAGTGGCGTGACACTTCTCGCCGTAGGAAGCAGTGGAATGATCGAGAATCCGACCAGTGTGCAACAGGCTTACCTGTGCACCGGCAGCTCCAATGGCGGCATGCGGTTCGCCGGTCCGGGTGGCAATGGAGGTCCCGGTGGAAACGGCGGAAACAACGGTCCCGGCGGCAGCTCCGGATCCACTTACTCTGCAAATACCGCTTTCTCCATTGCAGACAGCTCCGGAAACGTAATCCTTTCCATCTGTCCAAACAAATCTTACAGCTACGTGCTGTACTCTTCACCTGAGCTGACCTCCGGTGATTCCTACACCCTTTACAGTGGTGGCAGCGTATCCGGCAATAAGCTCACAGACAGTGACTACGATTTCCGCTATGAAGGTTGTGATACAAGCAGAGCTTCCGTGATCTCCACAACAACTGCAAGTACCACGGTACAGGGCGGTAACAGCAGACCATAACATAAATGTAACAACAATTTTCCTCTTAACAAAACACAAGCCCCTATGTCCTGATAACAGGACACGGGGGCTTAGGTTTTATTTTAGCAAGGCTCACTCTACTCATATCCATCCTCATTAATAATGGTGGAGATCACAGAAAATTCCATACAATTTTCCCTTGTTGTCTTTTTCAGGGAAATGCTTCTGGCAATTTTTTTCATTTCCTTTTCTGATAAGCCATCTCCTCCGGTAATTTGCATGCAGTATCCGACATTCTCGTCAAAGATCCAGATGGTGTTTTCTCTATTACCATCTACATACATTCGCTCTGCCTTTGTCTGAGCCTCCTCAGGACGTATCCCCTTAAAATAATATGCCTGATTTTCCCCGATCGTCATTTTTTCTACCTCTTTAACATATAGCATCCGTACATTTTTCGCACGATTGATATAATACACACTGACCGTAAAATCCTTATCTGTATATTTTTGCATAGCTTTTAATGTTTTTTGCCCTTCTTTAGGATCTGTTTCTTTTCTATGCTTCTTCATCAGTTTATTATATTCCGCCCTTCTATATTGAAAACGAACATTCCCGTAGTCATCCGTATGCTTCGAATGTTTCCAGATAGTATAATCCTTTCCCAGCCTCAATGCTTCTTTATTGTATGCCAGTTTTACATAATAATTAGGATGAGCATTCCGAATATACTTTGCCAAAGTATCTTTCGCTTCACGCTCCATAGTATATTCATATCCCAGAGTTTCTCCGTATTTCTTATAGAAATGTAATATAGCCGCATGATCCTTTACTTCCCTTTCCACACTGTAAGTAAAATGCGTATTCAGCTTCTGGGATGCATAACCTCCCACCGGAAGGATCACCACCAGCGCAGCGGCAACAATCGCTGCTGCCATCATAAGCCGTGGACGCTTATGCTCCGGCTGTCCCTTCTCACTCGCCCCTGTAATCTCACTCAGGATCTCGCTTTTTCTTTCCCCCGATACCCTGACATGATCATACATATCCCGATAATCTTTTATGCTCATAATATTCCTCCTTTTTTCGTAGACGCTTTGCGTCGAAGAAAGTGCGAGCAAAATCTCAAATTTTGCTCTGCAATCAACGCTGCTTTGTGGTGCCTGCGCCACAAACAGCTGTGTGATAAAATACTGCATCAGCAGTATTTTTCACACTGTCCTCCTTTTTTCGTAGATGCGCAAACCTAAAGTCCCACAACTCCCGGCTCCAGCGATTCCCGCAGCTTCTCCCTGCCCCGTTTCAGACGCATCTTCACTGCCGAAGTGCTGCACCGCAGTATCTGTCCGATTTCACGTACACTGTATCCCTCATAATAATAAAGATACAGCACCAGACGATACTTTTCCGGTAATGCTGCTACTTCCTGCCAGATTTCCTTTTGATCCTCCTGCCAGCCAAATATTTCCTCCGGTATATTCTCATCGAACTCCTGCCTTTTTTGATTCCAACGAGACCGCAGATAATCCTTTGACAGATTGACCGCTACCCGCAGCAGCCAGCGCTTGACGTGCTCCTCTGACGTAAATTCCCCCTCCTGACGATACAGCCGCACAAATGTCTCCTGTGCCACATCCTCTGCATCCGCCGGATTTTTTACGTAGGTAAAGGAAATCAAAATGCCTGTTATAGCAGCTCTCAAACTCCTCTTTATTCAAATTTCGTCTCCCCCTTTCACTTGATATACGAATGATGTTTTCAAAAGGTCACAACTCAGGCAAAATTTATACAAGCTCAAACCCCGCATACAAATTATCAGCGAAGTTTGAGCTCCAAAGCTGCTATTATCTCATTTACTTTTCCTGATACTCACACGCTACCCGTTTGCCGTGGAAGGCAATGCCAAAAAATCCGATCTCCGTGATACCGCGATATTCCATATCCTCTGCGTACCCACGATCCCGGATCTGCCGGACCGCATCCTTTGCCGCCCCGGCAAGTGCCGGCTCGCTCTGATCCTTTGCGACCTTAAACTCGATGATATAGCCCTTGCGTCTGTGGTCCCTCGGTTCCAGCTGCAGATCAAATCGTCCCTCTCCCGACTCCCGGTTGGACAAAATATAATACTGCTCAGACAAGATCGCCAGCATACCAAAAACCGTGCCATGATAGAAATTTTCGTGGGCAGTGTCAAAGGTACTTGCAGACTGCAGCAGATATTTCTGCAGAGTGTCTGTGAAAAGCGTTGTATCCTCCAAGCGAAGTGCCAGTTCAAAATCCCGCAGAATAGAACCGGTAAAAAGCTCCCGGTAACTGCCAAGGATCTCCTTCTGGAATGCCCCCTTTACCTCCCGGTTCGGAATCTCCAGAGAACAGATAGGATTGTCGTTAAACTCGCTGATCACGTCTTTGATCCGGAGATAGCCTGCCACCAGCAGAAAACTGAATATCATGTCCGGATCACTGTCAACTTCCGGATAAATAATATCCGTATCTATGATCGACTGCACCTCCTGCCCCTGCAGCAGCCTGGTCAGACTTTGGTACAGCTCCTGACCGGCTCCTTTTACAAGCTGGCCGATGATCTCATTGCCACTGGTCCTTGACCAGAACGCCTTCGGTTTGCAGTTATTATTGAAATAGTTGATCACCGACCATGGATTGTATATCTCAACTCCTCCAAAGGAGTAACCATCATACCAGTCCTTGATCTCGGACAGCTTTTCCGGTACACCGTAATAGTCAGCCATAGCCTCTACCTCTGCTCCGGTAAAACCGAAATATTCCGAATATCTGTCATCCACTGTGGTATTGACCACCAGATTATTCAAACCGCTGAACAGACTCTCCTTAGCGATCCGCAGAATACCCGTCAGGATACCCAGCTCCAGATTATCATTGTCCTTCAGAGAAGAGGAAAAAAGATTTCTCATAAATCCAACCACTTCATCATAGTAATGATGCAGATATCCCTGCTGGATCGGGGTATCATACTCATCAATGATAATGATAGTCTTGCTGCCATAGCATGCTGCCAGCATGGCTGAAAGCTTCCCAAGAGCAAACTGATAGTCCGTAATCTCGCCCTGACCGCTTGTAATATCCGTAAAATATCTACGGTCATAATCATTGAGCCGTTCATCCATTAAAATATCCACATGACGGATAAACTCCTCCCGCAGAGTAAAACACAGGCTTTTGTACATGTCCTCCCAATTGGTCTGGTGCGCATCCTTAAAGGAAAGAAAAATAACCGGATATCTACCCTGAAGCTTCCGGTAGCTCTGCCCACATGCCCAGATCTGCTTGTCAGCGAAATAGACAGAGGTATCCTCATCACACCTCTCAAAATAAGTACGAAGCATGTCCATCATCAATGTCTTGCCAAAACGGCGGGGACGGGTAAACAGATATACCTTGCTGTGATCATCAATAATATCCCGGATCAGCAGGGTTTTGTCCACATAATAACACTCTCCGGACACTTCTCTGTAAGAAGTGATCCCCACCGGACAGGGCAGTCGTCTGGCTGCCGCCGCCCTGACACCATAGGATGATTTTTCCCGAAGCATTGCCGGCCGCTCCACATCGGAAGGGATCATCCAGAAACGCCCTGCCTTATATGCGCCGGGAATCATTCCGTCTGCACAAAGCTGATTCACACGTCTGGGAGTAATATCCCACTGTCCCGCCAGTTCCTTTGCCCGAATAAAATCCTGCTCCATATGACCACTTCCTTCCCGAATCCTTGTTTGTTTCCTATATTATATCCTAATTTCGAGAAATTATCAAGAAGCAGACGGACATTTCGGGAAATTCCAAGAAATCTTTCGATTATTTCCGGAAATTTCCCCAAAAAACGGCAGTGCTGCTTTTTAACAACACTGCCGTCAGGTACAGATCTATATTCTCTTTTCTGCTTACAGTCTTTCGAAAGCTGTAAAAACTCCCATTGTGTCTTTCAGCTGTCCCATCTCCTTTTTCAGAGCCTTGTCATTGCAGCTGCCCGCTGCTTCTTTGTATGTCATCGCCTCAAGATGCACGGCAACCTTAGCTGTCTCTGTTTTTTTCCCTGAATCTCCCTGATAAGTGATCTTGCAGGTAACCTGCGGACTGTCCAGCACTTCATTTTTAACAGCTGCCTCTGCAATGATCTCCTCGTCCGTCATACCTGCGGTATTATTATCCCACAGCCGCTTGTAAAGCTCCTTAGACAACTTTTTCTCGTCGCAGATCGCTACTTCCACATCCTTTCTGTCCTGATCCTCGGCAGAGATGGTAAAAGATTTATAATACTTCACCTCTTTTTTGTCTGCTCCATCCGGTACAACCTCAATATCCACACCGTCGCTGACCTGCTTTGGTTCCTCACACTCCTCACCCTCGATCACGTAAGGCTTATTCTTGGGCTGCAGAATACGGAAACAGCCTTTATTGACGGAATAGGTAATGGTATCCATATGCTGTCCCTCGCATACCAACGGCAGATCGATCATGTAACCGATCTCGTTGTTATCATCCGAACCACTCCATGCCTCGCCGGTCAATCCTCCTGAATAAATGGCAGCCTGTGCCTCTCCCTTTTTCAGCTCCTTTACCTCGGCAGCCTTCACCTTCATTACAAAACCACTTTCCACATTTTGGGACGGTTCGCCGGCAGATATATCCGTTTTATGGGACAGTCCTGTATTGGATAATATCTGATCCGGCAGATTGCCAAAACCGATGCCTGCCACCAATGCCGCACATGCCACCAGCGCAATGGCCGGTCTCACATAATTTCTCTTTTTCTTCATATGATATTCCCCCTTTTCAAACTTTACCTTGATCTCATTATCGTTTACCTCCGGGGTAAGAGCCTGCTGTAAAATCTGGTCTAATCTTTTTTCATTCATATTACAAATCCTCCATTTGTCGGCAACCTTCATTCTCCGGGCCGTCAGGCATAATAACTGCCAATCTTGTTCTCAGGATACTCTTTGCTTTCCGCATCCTGCTTTTTACGGTGCTTTCCGGAATATGCAGACATTCTGCAATCTCCTTAAACTTTAGTCCTGCAGAATAGTAAAGATAGACGACTGTGCGATATTTTTGCGGTAATGCCCGCACCTGCCGCTGTACCAATTCTGTCATTTCTTTCTGCAAAAGCTGCTGCTCCGGTTCCTCCGACTTTTCCCCCGGCACCCGGCTTCCACCACTCTCCACATGCTTTTCATAGCTTTCAAACGCTGCGATCCTGTGTCTCCAGGCAAATTTCCTCTTTTTGTTTCTCCATATAAGGATGGAAACGGATAACGCATAGCTTTTCAAAGAACCCGTTTTATTTAATTTGTCCACCTGCTCCCACAGTGTCAGCATTGTGTCCTGGTAAAGATCATCTCCCTCTGCACTCCCCCCTGCATTCATCCGGCAGAATCGCAGAATATCTTTTCCGTTCTCTGACACAAACCGGTCAAATTCCTGTCTTGTCACGTTTTCCCTTTTCCTTTCCTCTTCCCTTGACGTCTCGGTTAGAATCCTTACACTTTAATATTGTAATAACCCAAAATAAAGTTTAAATTTTTGAAAAATATTTTCTATACTCAAAAACAGCCGATCGTACTATCCCCAGACATTAATATCCCTGAAGATAGTACATCGGCTGTTCTGACATGATCACTGATATCCTGCTAAAACGATGCATCCACGATCTTCTGCTGATTGACATCGATCACACCATATGTGTTCAAACGCAGAAAAGGAATCACGGGCAGACTCACAAAACTCAAGGTCATAAACGGATCGATCTCCTCCGGGATTCCCCATTCCCGCAGGATCGCTTTCATTTCCTCCAGCCTCTGATCCACCTCTTCCAGTGGAAGTGTAGACATCAGACCTGCGATCTGCAGTGGAAGGTCCGCAACGATCTCCCCATTCAGCGCGATCGCCAGACCGCCCTCATTTTCAATGACACGGTTCGCCGCGCAGGCAATGTCCTCATCGTTAACCCCGGCAACCACCAGATTATGGGAATCATGCCCCACACTTGTGGCAACTGCACCCTTTTTGAGACCATATTTTCCCAAAAAACCTTTGCCAATATGACCTGTATTTTTATGACGTTCCAAAGCGACAATCTTTACAATATCCTCATTCGGATCTACACCGTCGGCGCAGCCCTCCTGACATATCCATCCGGCAATCCGCTCTGTGGTAAGAAGCTCCCGGGCATTCAGATCGATCACCCGGATATGCTCTCCCTTCTTCTCCAGAGCAAGCTTGGAAACATCCACCGGATCCACATGAAAAGAATGATATACCCGTTCCTGTATCTGCTGTCCCATTTCCGGTACAGTACTTTCCACCAGACTTTTTCCTGCCTCAGCCGCAAGGACACCGTCCTTGTACACCTCCAGTACATTGAGATCCGTCAGATTATCAAGCACTGCAATATCTGCGCAATATCCCGGTGCAATGGCGCCATTGTTTACAAGGCCAAAATAAGATGCCGCATTATAAGTTCCCGCTTTGATGGCTGTAATGGGATCTACACCTCTCTGTACGGCTTTTCGTACAATGGCATCTATGTGACCGTCCCGGAGCAGATCGCAGGGATGCTTGTCATCTGTCACCAGCATGATCCGCTGGGCATAAGGTGCCTCAAAAAGCGGAAGCAGTGCCTCTAGGTTATGAGCAGCTGTTCCCTCACGCACCATGATCCACTGACCTCTTGCAAACTTCTCCTTTGCCTCCTGCGCGTTGGAACACTCATGATCGGAGCGGATCCCTGCTGCCACATAGCCGTTCAGCTCCTGTCCTGACAACAAAGGGGCATGCCCGTCAATAATCCTCTGATGCTCCAGTGTCGCATTGATCTTATTCAAAATCGCCGTATCTGCCTGATCGACCCCAAAGGAGTTCATCATTTCCGCCAGACCGATCACGCGGTCATTGTCGAAAAACGGTGCAATATCCGCCGCTTCCAGACAGGCTCCCGCCTCATCCAGTCCGGTGGAAGGCACACAGGACGGCACCATAAAGAACACGTCCAATGTCATATCCTGTGTATATTTCAACATAAACTCAATCCCCTCACAGCCTGCCACATTGGCAATCTCATGGGGATCCGTAACAACTTCCGTAGTTCCATGGGGCAGTACTGCCTTCTCAAACTCCGTCGGTGCCACCATAGAACTCTCCAGATGAATATGACCGTCAATAAATCCCGGGCAGAGATACTTTCCCGTCATATCCTTCTCAACTACGCCTTCATATGTTCCAATCCCGGCAATCATACCATCCACGACCGCCACGTCACCAACCTCAATGCTCTCCGTAAATACGTTAATAATATTGGCATTTTTCAACACCAGATCTGCCTTCTGTCTGCCATTTGCCACATGTATCAGCTTCTCATTTATTTTTTTATACATTATGATCGTCCTCCGTTCCATATCTGTATTTATCATTTTACCCCCCGCACTGTGATTTTGCAAGGAATTCCACACCGGCTATGACATATTATGACATGACAGATAACGCATTCTCAGGAATAACAAAAAACTGCCGTTATGACCGTACACAGCATAAAGAAAATCTTAGCTATATTTTCATTGTATTTCGCAGGTTTCCCCTGCCACATTCTCGTACCCAGATTATTCGACAGGATCACAGATAATATGCAGGATATCCCAAATGCATAAAGCATCTTCTCCTGTGACTGTATCATGGCAGACAACAACACTCCGCATACCACGGCCATCTCATGTATCACCAGATCTCCGGTCCTGTAAAACTCTCTCACTCCACACCACAAAAGCTCCGATATGATCCACATTTCCAGCACGCTCCAGATACTGCATTGGTGCCATATGCACGGAACAGCAAGAAGCATGACCATCCCTGTAATGCCCCGTAACAAAAGCTGGTTCCATCTTCCAAGGACAACATGTTCCCTTCGTTTCAGACGCTCTGCTTTCTCATACGCTTTGTACTCCCCGTCCAACGCCTGCAGTATCTCCTCATCCTCCGGGGAAAGCGGCTTCTCCTGCGCCTCATACTCTGCCTCCAGCTCATGCAGTATTTTCTCGTCCTCCGGCGAAAATGGCTCCTCCGGTCCCAGACCGCAAATCCCCAAAAGCTGATTCATTATCTTCATCGTTTCTCCTTTCCGCAGACAACATCAACAGCCTGCTCTTCCCTGCCATAAAATCTCTGCTCGTGAAGCATTAAGATCAGAATACAAAACTCCTATGACATATAATGTCATAGGAGTCGAAATTTTAATATCGATTTTGATCCATTCCCCGGTACTTGGTCTGATATCCGTGATTCTCCTGAGGACGCATGTCATTGGGATACATGGTATCGGAATAGATATCTGTCTGGAGCTGCTTTAACATAGAAAATACCTTCTGGTAATCCGGTATATCATAAATTTTAAAGCCCTCGTGGTCATGATCCGAATGACCATTTCGTGTGTCCGTATTATAAGCAGTGTGCGCACACACCATGATCACATCCCCCACACCAAGCAGCTGGTCAAAAATGCCCCGGTGGATATTGATATGAGACAGATCTGTAAACGGCTTCATTTCATAATTATAAGTAAGCGCACCTCCTGATATATACACACCCTTGTCTGTAATAATAAACTCGGTATGCTTATATTTCAATATTGAAAACAGCACACCACCTAAATAAATCCAAACCGGCATCAGATGTAGCAAAAAAAATCCCAAAAAAGCCAACCCAAAACCACCGGCCATCGCCCCTGCCGATGCCATACGGATCGTGCTGATCATAGAGCCATCCACAAGAGCCCATATTACCGCAATGGGAAGCATGGAATTAAAAAAACTTTCCAAAAGAAAACATTTAAAATTCGGTCTCCCTCTCCATAAAATCTGTTCCTGATCTCCAACCATTAATTCTAAATCTGTTTTGTTCATTTTCATCCTCTTTCATAGTGCTTTGTTTTATATTTGTCTGACGAAACAGGGACTTCCCTTTTTATTGATTGTAACTGCCTGTTCTTCATATGTCAACGGCAGAGGCAAGATAAGCCTCCACATCCTCTCTGTTTTCCGCAATGCCGTCCATATCAACTCCCGCCGCCAGCACATACCCGGCCACCTGACGCACCTGACTGGACTGTGCCCTCCCTGTTTTGCACCAGATGGCAAAATGCTCACAATTGTTGCTGATCAGACTGTATTTTTCCTCTCCTAAGCGGCTGTACGCCCGCTGCACCGTCTCCTCCGGCGAATAAACATTCCACTCCTGCTGCTGGAAACTTTCATTATAATAATCCATCACCCCATGAAAAAGAAACGATGTCTCCGAACGAAGCTTCACCGGAAAGCCCGGCGCAAAACAAACCACAAAATAATCTTCCCCATCCTTTAAAAAATCATCGATCCGGGTCTCATGAATGGAAATCCTGCCTCCAAAATCTCCGCCTTCTCCGGCATAGTGGATCACCCTGCCCGCCCCGACATAAATCCCGTAATGCTCATACAGCTTTCTGGACACACCGATCACATCTCCCGGCCGCACAAATTCATCCGCCATGAGCCGATCCATCTTCTCCCTCATAGCCGCAATGCTTCCATTACCCTTCTGTCTGCCGTCTTCTCCCACAATACGTGCTTTCAGGGATAATGTTCTCTGCTGCAATGCCCATCCATCCCTGCTCTCAATAGTCCTCCAAAGGGGACTTTCCCCATGGGTCTTACGTTCCATATTGGGACAATCTCCCATCCGGTCTACCAGATCCTGCTCCAGATCCAGAAACGTCGTTATATTATTTGTAAGGTCATTCGAAATATCATTAAAATCACCGGGCATCATAATCTCCTTTTTCAACCATTGATCTGAGGGCTTTTTTCCACATACGAAAATTCCCGGAAAACAAAAATCCCATTTTCGTGTATGTATTATAACAGTATATACACGAAAATGGGAAATGTGCCTG
>CADAKW010000062.1 GCA_902788645.1 uncultured Lachnospiraceae bacterium | reverse complement strand
TTAAATGATTATGCAAGGGAGCATGAAAGACAAACGACACTTGATTTTCACCATCAGTTGAAGGGGGCGATTTTGGATGCTGTGGATGAAGGTCTTCTGGAAAGAGATCCTACAAGAAAAGCGATTATCAAAGGGAAAACGCCCAGAGTGAAAAAGATTAAATATTTAAATCAATTTGAGCTACATACACTGTTGGCGAACCTTGATATAAAGGAAGAACCAAATTGGGATTGGTTTCTGCTCTTGGTTGCAAAAACAGGGATGCGCTTTTCGGAGGCACTTGCAGTGACACCGGCGGATTTTGATTTTGCGAGACAGACATTGTCGGTAAGTAAAACATGGGATTATAAAGGAAATGGCGGTTTTTTGCCGACAAAGAATAAGTCATCTGTGAGGAAAATTCAGATTGATTGGCAGATTGTTGTAAAGTTTTCGGAGCTGGTTAAGAATTTGCCTGAGGACAAGCCTATTTTTGTGGGAGACGAAAAAATATATAATTCTACAGTAAATGATGTTCTGGAAAGACATTGCAAAAATTGTGGGATTTCGGTTATTTCTATCCACGGGCTTCGTCATACGCACGCATCTCTGCTCTTATTTGCCGGAGTATCCATTGCGAGTGTTGCAAGGAGACTAGGACACGCAAGTATGACAACAACACAGAAAACATACTTACATATTATTCAGGAATTAGAAAATAAAGATGTTGATTTAGTTATGAGAACATTGTCTGGTTTGTAAAAGAATGTAATGATAAATGCTTACGCTGATTTCTATGAAAACATAAAACAAACCGTGTTACATCTGGATAACAGATATGGCACGGTCTGTTTGTTGACAAATTATTTTTGCCCTAAAAATATGTGATGTGCTTTTCTTCAATGTTAATATCTGCCAAAATGTGCTTTTCTTCAAAGTTTTTATGTGCGGATATATACTATTACTGGACTTATTATGCCGTATACTAGCGCAGGATATTAATCAGAATAATAAAGAAAAATGTTTCCTCCGTCATAGATTTTCCGGAACGAACATATATATAGTATGATACAGGCTGAACTTGCATCAGCAGAGAAATTTATGCCCCATTTATAATCATATCATTCCCTCGAAAGGCAGGATACCCTTATGAACAAGACAAATAACCACAAAAAAATAATCCCTGTCGCTGCTGTCATCCTCCTTTTTGTGGCGGCAGTTTTTTACATAGTCTCTGGTCAAAGCGGCGGTGGATCGGGAGGGAAAAAGCTCTCCCATCCATCCGTAAAGCAGGGGGCAGATTCCGGGGACACCGGGGCACGTTTCGACGATTTTATGCAGCAGGTTTTTCGTATCATGGTGTTGGAGGATACACTGACCTTAAACTATACCCTGAAGGAGCCGGAAAAGTATGGCATCAAGCAGGAGCAGCCGACACTGGGTACATACAGTCTGTCCAATTTTCAGGACGGCATTATGACCGATGAGAACTGGCTGTCATCCCTGGAGCAGTTTGATTATGATGCGTTGGATCAGGAACAGAAACTGGAATATGATATTCTTCATACGATGCTGCAGACGGAGCTGAAAAGCTCGGATGTACTGGAATATCAGGAATGTCTGGGACCGACCACCGGGATTCAGGCACAGCTTCCGCTGATATTAGCAGAGTACCATTTTTGGGACAAGGAAGATGTGGAAGATTATCTGACGCTGCTTCGTCAGCTCCCGGATTATTTTGGACAGATCATAGCTTTTGAGCAGATGAAATCGGAAAAGCATCTTTTTATGGACGATACCACCTGTGAGGCGATCATAAAGCAGTGTAAGGACTTTATTGCAGAACCGGAGGAGAATTATCTGTTGTCCTCTTTTGAAAAGGGAATTGCATCGATAGAGGATCTGTCTGCATCCGAGCGAAAAAAATATCAGGAGCAGAATAAAACCTGTGTGAAGGAATCGGTGATCCCGGCGTATCAGAGTCTGATCGGTGCACTGGAGCAGTTAAAAGGGACAGGAAACAACGAGGGAGGCCTGTGCAAGCTTCCCAAGGGGAAGAAGTATTATGAATATCTGATGGAGTCCATGACGGGATCTGCCCGCAGTATACGTGAGATTGAACGGCTTGTAGACAAAGGACTTAAATATTCTCAGAAGAGAATGTCGCAGATCATCACGAAGTCCCCGGATGCCTATTATGATTCGGAGGATTTTCAGTATCCGTGTACAGATCCGGCAGAGACGGTGGAGTATCTGAAGGAGCAGATCAGTACCGATTTTGAGCCATTGCCGGAGGATGTGAAATGTCAGGTGAAATATGTAGACGAATCTTTGGAGGACAGTCTGAGCCCGGCACTTTATCTCACATGTCCTATTGACGACTACAAGGATAATGTAGTATATCTAAATCAGAGTGAAGATTATGATCTGACGGAATGTTTTTCTACCATTGCCCACGAGTCCTATCCGGGGCATCTGTACCAGAATGCGTACTTTTTGTCGCAGGAACCGTCACTCTTCCGGCGGATTGTCAGTGTGGGAGGCTATACTGAGGGCTGGGGGACATATGCGGAGAAATACAGCTACGGAATCAGCGGTATGAGTGAGGATACCGCTGAGTTAAATGCAGAGAATCTTATCGCAACTCTCTGTCTATATGCCAAGGCCGATATCAATGTAAATTACCACGGCTGGAGCCAGAAAAAGCTTGCGGCGTATTTGAAGGATTTTGGTTTTGAGGGCTCCCAGGCATCCATCGTGTATGATTCGGTGGTGGCAGAGCCGGTGAGCTATATGCAGTACACGCTGGGGTATTTGGAAATCAATGAGCTCCTGTCGGAGGCGAAGGAAGCACTGGGGGAGAAGTTTTCCTTAAAGGAGTTTCATAAATATTATCTGGGAATGGGATCTGTCCCATTTATTGTACTGCAGGATCGTCTGGAGGACTGGATCTGTATACAGAAAGATTAGGAGGAAATGACAGAATGAACCGGACACAGAAAATTGCCCTCAGAGGCATGCTGATCGCAGTGGCATTCGTATTGTCGTGGCTGGAGGCGCAGCTTCCACCGCTGGGGATGGTTCCCGGAGTAAAGCTGGGACTGACAAATCTGGTGGTATTGGTGGCCATTTATCGTCTGGGGACGGCAGATGCAATGGTGATCAACGGCATTCGGATCCTTTTGGTGGCATTTACCTTCGGCAATCTGTTTTCTCTGTGGTATAGTCTGGCAGGAGGGATGCTCAGTACCATTGTGATGCTGCTTCTGCACCGGTCGGGAAGGTTTCGTCTGCCGGTGGTCAGTATTGCAGGAGGAGTTGTCCATAATATTGGACAGATTCTGGTGGCAATGATCGTGCTGGAATCCTCCGGTGTTGTATATTATATGGGAGTTCTGTGGTTTAGCGGCATGATCGCCGGAGCGCTGGTTGGCCTCATCGGTGCCGGTGTGGTGAGCAGACTGCCCGGGCAAAATTTCGAATAGAACAGAATGGAGAAATGTATGGATAAGATACTGATCGTAGAGGATGACGTAAATATCAATAACTTATTAAAGGAGGCACTGTCCGGAAACGGGTACACATGTGGACAGGCCTTTTCGGGGACGGAGGCGGCTTTGTGGCTGGAAAAGGAGTCGTGGGCATTGGTGCTTCTGGACCTGATGCTGCCGGGGATGACGGGGGAAGAGGTGCTGGGACTGATCCGCCGTCAGGGGGAGGTGCCGGTGATCGTTTTGACTGCCAGAGATGCCATGGAAGAAAAGCTGGAGTTATTAACGAACGGAGCGGACGATTATATTACAAAGCCTTTTGATATTAAAGAAGTAATTGCAAGGGTGCAGATCCAGCTTCGTCATGCAGGACGGGAGCAGGCACCGGACCGGATCAGCTGTGGTGAAATATCCTTAGAGAAAGACACGCATCAGATCTGGATCGGTGGGAAGGAGCTGGAACATCTGACCCGTCAGGAGTTTGCGATTCTGGAGCTGCTTTTGGAGCATCCCGGTCAGGTATTCAGTAAGGAGGCAATCTTTACCTATGCCTGGCAGGAGGAATATATGGGGGAGACAAAAACTCTGGACGTACATATCAGCAATATCCGGAAGAAACTCAAAAGTCTTACGGACAAAGAATATATTCAGACGGTATGGGGAATCGGATACCGTTTACAGCCGTCCAAATAATCTTTAGACTTTCTTTACTTTTTCTTAGCGTTATATTAGGAGCCGTTCTTTATACTGGTAGACATCATAAGGAAAGGATGTAACAAAAGAATGAATGAGATCTTATTAGAAACCCATGGATTGACAAAGCAGTTTCGGCATTACAAGGCAGTCAACAATATTGATATGCATATCCGCCGCGGAGCAATTTATGGGTTTATTGGAAGAAACGGTGCCGGCAAGACAACATTTTTGAAAATGGTCTGTGGTCTGGCAAATCCAACAGCGGGAGAGTATTCCATTTTTGGATGTACCGGGAAGGAGTTAGCACAGGTAAGACCGAGAGTTGGCTGCCTGATCGAGGCTCCGGGTATTTATGCCAATATGACAGCGAGAGATAACCTGATGATCAAGGCAAGACTCTTTGGGATCAAGGATAAAAAATATGCAGACGGGATCCTGGATACTGTGGGACTTTCTGATGTGGGACGGAAGAAAGCAGGTCATTTTTCTCTTGGGATGAAACAACGTCTGGGTATCGGTCTGGCAATGGTAGGCAATCCTGATTTTCTTGTACTGGATGAGCCGATCAATGGACTGGATCCCCAGGGTATTGCGGAGGTACGTGATATGCTCCGCCGCCTGGCACAGGAACGGGGGCTGACTATTCTGATCTCCAGCCATATTCTCGAAGAGCTTTCCAAGCTTTGCACGGATTTCGGAATTATTCATAAGGGATGTCTCATCAAGGAGCTTTCCCAGGAGCAGCTTCTCCAGCAGTGTGAAAAGAGACTGGAGCTTGTGCTGGATGAACCGGAGAAAGCTATGACGATACTGGACGGTATGAACATCCACAAATATGAAGCAATAGACAAAACACATTTATATGTGTATGAACGTCTGGAAGACAGCATGCTCATTAACCGGGAGCTTGTCACGGCAGGAGTGCTGCCGCGGGAGATGAAGGTAAATCAGGAGGAATTGGAGAGCTATTTCCTGAACCTGACCTCTGCATAGCAGATAAAACATTTTGTAATTTATGAAATGTCAGAGAATTATTTGAGGTATCGGGACAAAAACAGCTTTGGAAAGGATAGAGATATGTGTAATACAATACGAATGGAATTATATAAAATATTTCGAATGAAATCATTTTTTGTGCTGGCAATTATAACCATTGCAATGGTGGTTCTGACGGCAGCATTTCTGGTGGACGATATTGAAGAGAACACCCAGGCACAGTCAACTCAGATCATAGGGATCAATGGAACGGAGAACGGATCCACTGACAACTCAGTGCAGTTTGGAATCACAGAAAGCGTAGAAGGTATGGATGTGGATAATCTGGCGGTACTGGAGATTTACGGACAGCATCTTTCTTCCGGTCTTTTTATCCTGTTTAATGTAATCTTTCTGGTTCTTTATGTGACGGCAGATATCAAAAACGGATATATTAAAAACATAGGAGGACAAGTGAAACACCGCAGCAGCCTCATATGGTCAAAATGGGCAGCAGCAGCGGCATATGTACTGGTATTTGATGTGGTGACATTTCTGGTGGAAGCAGTCAGCATGAGGATCAGTCTGGGATATCTACATTGGGGAAGCTTTCAGATACATCTTCCGTATATTGGCGTTCAGGTGGTTTTGCAGTACAGCTTTCTGGTTGCCTGTATGACGATCACCATGGTGCTTCGCAGCCGTGCCTTTGGTATGCTGGCAGGAACCTGTCTTAGTATGGGGATTGCCGGACTGATATGCAGCGGTATCGATGCGGTATGCGGCAGGTTCTTATCAATCAGGAACCTTCATTTGGAGAATTATCTTCTCACCACAAAGATGTCGGAGCTGCTCCCGGGAGCAGGGGCAGTCCAGATCCGGAATATCCTGCTTCTTGCAGCGGCTTATCTGGTGGTTTTCACATTGATCAGTCTTGTATCGGTGGAGAAGAGAGATCTGCTCTGATGACAAGGGGCAAAACCGGACAGCCATGGAGTGATCCGTGGCGTTGCATCAGTGATCAGCAGGCAGGGAAAGGATGATAGACGTATATGATAGTGACAGGTTTGGCGATAGGCTTTGGGATTATTGCTGTGTTTCTGGGACTCGCTTTGCGCAAGCTGATCTGGCAGATCCGGGATCTGGAGCGGCAGGTTCGATTTTTGGAGGAGAAGCAGAGCAATGGAGATGTGGTCTGTGATATCCGTTTTGGCGGGATCGGCAGGCTGACAGACACCTTAAACCGGGTGTTTGATCAGCAGAAATCCAGACGGCAGCAGTGGGGCCGGAACGAAAACCGCATTGCGCAGACATATACAAACCTGTCCCATGATATCCGGACACCGTTAACATCTCTGGACGGTTACTTTCAGCTTCTGGCGCAGACGAAAGATCCGGAGGCGCAGGAACGGTATCTGAGGATCATACAGGAGAGGATCCATGCCCTGCGGGACATTCTGGAGGAGCTGTTTATGTTTACCAGACTGGAGAGCAGAACTTATGAGATGAAGCTGGAGGAATGTGATTTTAATGCTGTTTTGAAGGATACACTGTTTTCTTATTATGATGAATGGGAAAACAATGGCATAGAACCGGTCTTTGACATTCCGGAGGAGAAAATGCCTGTACGGGGGAATGAACAGGCGATCCGGCGGATTTTGCAGAATATTATCAAAAATGTACTGGATCATGGAGGGAGATCTGTCGAAATCTCCCTTTCCGCCGTGGGGGGGCAGGCGTGTGTCATTGTTCAGAACAAAGTGGAGCATCCGGAGGAGATTGACGTAAGCAGGATCTTTGAACGGTTCTACAAAGCAGATCCTGCGAGAAGCCGGACCTCAACGGGGCTTGGCATGGCGATCGCACGGGAATTGACGGAATACATGAACGGCAGCATCACCGCTTCTCTGGCGGGGGATATTTTTCAGCTAAAGCTTCAGATCCCGATGGTATAACTTTTCATTATCTTTCATATGATAAAAGAGACGATTGCAAATGGGGGAGGTATCTATGGAAGATAAGCTTGAGGAGATCATCAGACAGTATCCCTGTCAGGTCAGGTCGAGACGACGGACGAGAGGGGCCTTTCTGCTGGAGACCGATCAGGGGCTCCGCCTTTTGAAAGAATGTTCTGCCAGTCAGGCCAGGATAGAATTTGAGGAAAAGGTCAAGGAGCAGTTGATCCGTCAGGGAAATCTGTTGGTAGATCATACATATAAAAATAACCGGGAAGAATATTTCACTAAGGATAATTATCGCAATAACTGGGTGATGCGGCAGTGGTATACCGGGACAGAATGTGATATGAAGGATCATCCGTGTGTCGTGCGGTGTGCCGGTCATCTGGGCAGACTTCATGCGCTTTTGCAGCTTGGCGGAAGTGAGGAGGGCGTTTATGTCCAGAAGGAGAGCATCCAGCAGGAGATGGAACGCCACAATAAGGAAATGAAGCGTGTCCGCAGCTATATTCGCGGGAAAAAGCAGAAGAATGAGATGGAGATCTGTCTACTGGAGGCATTCGACATTTTTTATGGGCAGGCATGTCTGGCACAGAGTCTTTTGCAGGAATGTGGCTATGAGGAGCTGTGGCAGAGTACATTGGCGAAGGGACTGGTGCGTCATGGCAGTTATACCTATCATAATGTACTGTTTATGGGGAAGGACATCGCCACGACCAATTTCGATAAGGCGGAGATCGGGATCCAGATCAGGGATTTATATGATCTTCTGCGTAAGGCCATGGAAAAGAACGCCTGGCATCCGGAGCTTGGCAGATGCCTGATCCGGACCTATGACAAGGAGCGGACCATGGAAGATAGCGAAAAAACAGTGCTGTATGCCATGCTTCTTTATCCGGAAAAATATTGGAAGCTTGTGAATTTTTATTATAACAGCAGGAAATCCTGGATGTCCTCCAAAAATCTGGAAAAGCTGCTCAAGATCAGAAATCAGGAGGAACAGAGAAGCCGGTTCCTCAAAGGGATAAAAGGGATATTGATGTGAGAGAAAGGCTGTGTTAAAATGTTTGCTGGGACATGGTGGCCTGAAATGACTTATAGCAGGCTGATCCTGAGCAGATTTATGATAAGATGATCGAAGCCGTCGGAGCCGGCGGCGGGATGAGGATTCAATATGAAGAAAGATAATAAGATCTGGCGCGTCCTGTTCTGTCTGGGCGCGTTTTTTATGTGGAGTACGATGCTGACAGGGTGTGGAGGAACAGAACAGCTGACGACAAGAGTAGAACGGAATGGGGGCGCTACGGAGGCACCGGCCAGCACAGAGGGGATCGTGGTTTCCAATGACACGACAACCAGGCAGCTGACCCTGCGGGATCCGGGGAGTGATATTGAGACTGTGATAGCATATGATGCTACTGCCAAAATGACAGACCGTTACGGACAGGAGCGGGATGGCAGCGAGATTGAGGTCGGAGAGATCATTGAGGTGAAATATGATCCGTCCAGTGGCAAGCTTCTGGCTACGGATATTCCGGAGGACGTGTGGGAGTATCAGGAGGTCAATGATTACAAATTTGACAGTGACGAGAGCAGTCTGTCCTTTGCGGACCGCAAATATAAATATTCAGACCAGACCTTTTTTGCCTCAGATGGGAAAGCCATCGAGATGATGGAGATCAATAAACAGGACGTGCTGACGGTACGGGGAATCGGGTATAACGTATATTCTGTGGTAAAGACGCAGGGGCATGGATATATCAGACTTTCTCATTACAAGGATTTTATCGGCGGTATGATCGAGGTGGGAGACAGTGTCATACTGCCTGTGACCCAAAACATGCTGATCACCGTGAGGGAAGGAGCCTATAAGGTGATCCTCAGCAAGAATCATTCTACTGCTGTAAAAAATGTTACGGTACACAATGGCAAGGAGGTTACACTGGATTTTAGTGATTACGAACCGGCAGACAGCAAGGTAGGTGTGATCACCTTTGATATTAAGCCGGCGGGAGCTGACCTTACCATTAACGGTACGGCAGTTGCTTACACAAAGCCTATTGCACTGGCGTATGGTGTCTATCAGGTGAAGGTTGCCATGACGGGTTATACTACGTACACCGGCACGCTGGATGTGGAAGAAAAGTCATCCACTGTCAGGATCGACCTGGTAGAGGAAACGGCGGACACGACGAAAACCACATCGACGCCATCGGCTAAGAGCAGTAAAAAGAGTACAGATGATACAAGTACAGCCCAGACAAAGCAGATGGACAGCGATCATACGATCACGGTATCTGCACCGGAGGGAGCAGAGGTATATCTGGATAATGTATACAAGGGACTGGCACCGTGTACCTTTACAAAGGTGATCGGTTCCCAGACTATTACCCTTCGGAAGGACGGTTATACCACCAAGAGTTATTCCGTGGATGTGCTAGATGATGACCAGGATGTAAAATACAGTTTTTCAGACCTGACTGTGAAGGAGGAAATCACGGAAACAACAACATCTCCGGCACCATAAGGAGATTTTTTACCAAAAGATTTACAAAAAGGACACAATTTTTGGTTGACAATATGCACTTTTGCATACAAAATAATAGATGGAAAATTAGGCATATGCCATCACTGATAGGAGGAAAAGACATGGACTACAAAGATATCTACAAGGAGTGGCTGAGCAATCCTTACTTTGATGAGGATACCAAGAAGGAGCTGCAGGACATTGCAGATAATGACAATGAGATCAAAGAGCGCTTTTACATGGATCTTGAATTTGGAACCGCTGGTTTGCGAGGAATCATTGGTGCCGGTACCAACCGTATGAATATTTACACGGTTCGTAAGGCGACACAGGGGCTTGCAAATTATATTAACAAAGCGGGTAAGGCTTCTCAGGGCGTAGCCATTGCTTTTGATTCCCGTCATATGTCACCGGAGTTTGCTGACGAGGCAGCACTTTGCCTGGCAGCCAATGGCATCAAGGCATATGTATTTGAATCCCTTCGTCCGACACCGGAGCTTTCCTTTGCCGTCAGAGAGCTGGGCTGTGTAGCAGGTATCAACGTAACAGCAAGCCACAATCCGCCGGAGTACAATGGATACAAGGTATATTGGGAGGACGGTGCGCAGATCACACCACCACATGATACAGGTATCATGGATGAGGTAAAGGCAGTAACCGACTGGAACACAGTCAGGACTATGGATAAGGCAGATGCTGTCGCAAAGGATCTTTATGAGAATATTGGCGCAGCGGTTGATGATAAATATATTGAAGAGCTGAAGAAGCAGGTCATTCACTGGGACAGCATTAAAGAAGTGGGCAAGGATCTCAAGATCGTCTATACACCGCTTCACGGAACCGGTAATATTCCTGCCAGAAGAGTGCTTAAGGAAATTGGTTTCGAGAACGTATATGTCGTACCGGAGCAGGAGCTTCCGGACGGAGATTTCCCAACAGTCAGCTATCCAAACCCGGAGGCAGCAGAGGCATTTGAACTGGCTCTCAAGCTTGCAAAAGAGAAGGATGCCGATCTTGTTCTTGCAACAGATCCGGATGCTGACCGTCTCGGTGTATATGTTAAGGATACCAAGAGCGGTGAGTACATTACACTTACCGGTAATATGTCCGGATGTCTGCTGGCAGATTATGAGATCTCCCAGAGAAAAGAGACACAGGGACTTCCTGCCGATGGAAAGCTGATCAAGACCATCGTTACATCTAACCTTGCAGATGCCATTGCAAAGGATTACGGTGTAGATCTGATCGAGGTGCTGACAGGATTTAAGTATATCGGACAGCAGATTCTGAACTTCGAGACCACAGGAAAGGGAACATACCTGTTTGGCTTTGAGGAGAGCTACGGATGTCTGATCGGTACTCATGCCCGCGATAAGGATGCGATCGTAGCAACCATGGCACTCTGCGAGGCAGCAGCATATTACAAGACTAAGAATATGACTCTGTGGGATGCAATGCTGGCATTGTATGAGAGAGTCGGATATTATAAAGATGGCGTTCAGGCAGTGACTATGAAGGGTATCGAGGGTCTTGCCAAGATCCAGGAGATCATGACAACACTCCGCGAGAATCCGCCGAAGGAGTTCTGTGGCCATAAGGTAACATCTTTCCGTGATTATCAGAAGGATATCATTACAGACATTGCGACAGGTGAGACAAAGCCGACAGGACTTCCAAAGTCAAATGTGCTTTATTTCGATATGACAGACAATGTATGGATGTGTGTACGTCCATCCGGTACAGAGCCAAAGGTTAAGTTCTACTATGGCGTGGTAGGGACTTCCCTGGAGGACGCTGATGCCAAGTCTGAGGAAATGGCAAAGGCAGTATCTGAAATGGTTGCAAATATGTAGTTTTTCGTAGGAAAGATAAAGATCTTTCCATATAATATAGAAGAGGTCCGATCCTGACGGTTTTGCCGGGAGCGGACCTCTTTTGAGATCAGGCAGTTTTATGTATTTTGCGATAGGCGTTTGGCGTGCAGCCGTATCGCTGTAGAAACATTTTGGAATAGTAGCTTAAATGGTTGAAGCCACAGGAGGTCGCGATCTGGGTAATGCTGAAGGAGGTAGCGGTCAGAAGGTTACAGCTGATCTCCATACGGTAATCATTCAAAAAGGAGATCGGAGACTGGGACAGATATTTCTGAAAGATCTTGCAGCATTTGCTCCGGCTCACCGTTCCTGCAGCAGCAATATCCTCCAGGGTGATATGCTCCTGATAATGCTGATAGATATAAGAAACCATCTGCTTCTGTATCTGGATGTCCGGATTATCCCGGCTGGATATAATATTTTCTTTAATATTACAATTTTCGTAGATCATACTCCATATTTCATAAAAATATCCCATCAGCTGAAATTCATGACAGCTTTTTTCCTGCCTGCGGCAAAGACGGATGTCCTCAAAAAGCTGTGCCAGCTTAGGACCATAGTCGGAATGTTTCCCGATGATCACATGATCGGTGGCGTAGTTTAAGATCGGCAGGACATAACGGCGATACATATAATTGCTTGCCTTTAAAAGCTCCGGATGGATCAGGAC
>CADAKW010000061.1:5305-17747 GCA_902788645.1 uncultured Lachnospiraceae bacterium | reverse complement strand
ATCCAGAAACTCTCCATTGATATAATAATGATACAGATCAATGGGATCCTGAAGATTTTTATTGCCAAGCACACAATACGGATTCATAAAGAACTCCGTTGCACTCAGATACACATTTGTCTTATGTCTGTCAGGATTTTGAATCTCCTCTCTGGTCGCCGGAAGATTTAATAAGTGTGGCTGGATCACTCTTTCAAGAATCCCATCGGTAACAAGCATAACCGCTGCTACTCTCTCCGGAAAATATCCAAATTCCCACGATTGCTCTCCCGCACGTAACGGCATTACCGAGACCCCGTCAGATCCCTTCTGTGGAAATGTCGCCACCTTTGTCTCTCCGGACACGGTCCGGACCAGAATCCCTCCATCACCGGCATGACCATACACAACTGTCCTGCCATCATAGAGTACTACATGAAGAGTTGTATCATATTCATTCAACATATCATCGCAGTCCTGCACATATTCTTCAATGGCTTTCTCTGCATATTGAAATCCCGCCTTCAGACATACCTTTTTTTCGTCAATTCCATACTCGGCATGTATATGACGTTCTAAATATTCTACCAGCTTCTCCGTCGCTAATCCGGATGCAATATCCGAATGGCGTGCACTGCCTACCCCATCTGCAGCTACGCCGATATATAACCCCGGTGCGATCTCCCCATGCATATTGGCATCCTGACATACAACCCCTGTTTTTATATGTGCTTTTCCTTTGATAGAAAATCCATAACTTAACATGTCATACGCCCCTTCTCAAATGTCAGAAATGGTTTCCTACCACTCGCTGACATCCCTCTCCTCGATATCCGCCGCCATACCTGCCCCTTCTGGCAGATTATCCAGCTCTATCCTGTCTCCTACCTGGCTCTTGGAGATTGCACTCATGCTGTCCACCAGCCAGTCGAAGATACCCGTAAACTCATGCTGCTGCAGCTCGATCACGCGGTCTGTCAGCTTGAAAAGCTCTTCTTTATCATAATCATCTACGCCCAAAGCCCAGAATTTGAGACGTCCATTGCTTCCCTTGGACTCCTCCTCATGAATCCTGGCAGCTGCCTCCTGCATTGCCTCCGGTGTAGACATGGAAACACCATCTGTGATCATAAAGATCCACGGCTTAAAACAAGGAACCCCAACTCCCTGATATTCTCTCGTACGTTTCTTAACCAGATCAATGGCTACCTGAATCGCCTCCGCCATATGTGTCTGTCCGCCCGGCTCCAATGTGATCGTAGGCATCTGATCGATCGGCATAAAGTCACTGACGATCTCCACATGTGTCTCAAACGTAACAATCGCTACCTCTACACGCTTTCTTGCAAGCGGATCCTGACATACCTGCTGCTTGAACTTTGCAATCGCTTCATTCAGGCTCTGAATCGGTGCTCCTTTCATGGAACTGGAAATATCCAGCAGAAGCACACATGCCATATGCGGCTCACTTGGTGCCGCGATCCCCCCAAATAATTGCTCCTTTGTGATTTGTTCGCTCATTTTCCTTCCTCCTGTTTCCTTTTCACTGCTACCCCTTGGTGTTACCTCTATCAACTATTAAAATACCATACAATAAACAAAATGATAAAAAGTGCAATTACTCCATATATGATAAATACAAAATGCGATTCCAGGAATGTCGGCTCCTTCGGACGCACATCCATATAATTGTCTGCCATATGCTCCTTCGGATGAATCGGCTGACTTGCGGCAATCCGACGCTTCTCTGCAGCCGCCTCTGCCTCCGCTTTTCGTTGTCTTTCCTGATGCTTCTTGATCATCTCACAATACGGACACTCCATCTTGTGGATAAAATAGATATGACCATGCTGGCATTTAATATAGTCTTTATTTTGTAAAACCTCCATGATCACCTGCATCCACTCACTGGCACTGGCACGTACAGTCGGATCCTTATAGCCGTCCACAAAAGTACGATAAAACAGCCTCTGAAAACTCTCCGGAAGGAATGTAAAGTCCGGCGCATAAGTCGGATACGTGATTCCTTTTTTCTTATAGAAGAACGGTGAAAACCCCTTACGGATATTGTCGGAAGGCTGTGGAATATCCAGAGATTCGTCCATCTGCTCTGCCTCTTCCGGATCGATCGCACACGCAAAAGGATGACATCCATTCATAAATAGTGAGAATAGATTAACTGCCAGCGCAAATCGGTCAGTCTCCTTACTATATGTCGGAAGCGGCATTGACGATAAACTCTGTCCGCCATACAGACGTTTCTGCAACTCCGGCGGTATATAGTTCGCCTGACCCACCTCACAGCGATACATCATCTGACCGTTTACGATATGATAAGAATCTGTATCTACCAAAGTAACCATCAAAGCTCCCGGATCATCCATATCCAGATTGACACAGATATTCTGTGGATTCAGATCTCCACAGACCTGGCCAAAGCTATGTACAGTATCTACCGCTGCACAGATATTATATCCGATAAATAACCGATCCTCCAGATTGATCTCCTCAATCCCGGCACCACATACCACGGTAAAATCCTCAGCACTATGAAGTCTCGGCATAATATAACCTGCAAACCCAGACTCCTCATATATCACGTCCAATGGCCATGTAACCTGCCGGCGCTGAATATCCGTTAATTGATAGCGAATCATCAGAGAGAGTTTTTCCAAGCGACGCTTTGTTCTTTTTTCCTGTTTGTATATTTTTGCTACGATATCGTCTGCCCCTTCTACGGCACATATCGTTCCTTCACCGCCCTTGGCGATTGGCTCCGGATCAATATTATATATTTTTCCCGATGCTCCCCGATACTTTTTCATTTAATCCTCCATGTCTACAGACAGGCTTTTTTTGCATATTCTGCTGCCTTATCTGCTGCTGCGGCTGCCTCCTGTGCCTTAACTGCCGCCATACGCGCTGCCTCTGCCGCCTCCTGAGCACGGCTTACAGCCATCTCCATCAAATGCTGTCTGGACTCATCAACCGGTTCATCACTGATACCCATCGCTTCGTTGACAATCTGATCGATCACCTGGCCATCTGCGCCGACACGAACCGGCTCCCGTGGTCCCGACTCCATCTCAACATAATGCTTTTTCCGCTCCTGAACCTCTGCAAATTCTGTCTTTTCCACGCCGGCCATTGCATAATACTTCTTTGCCAGCTCTATATTTTGTCCAAAGAGAATGCCGTTTTCGTACATGTACGCTAATCCAACATATGCACGCCTGCTTCCCTTACTCTCCGCTCTGTGATAAAGCTGATATGCTCTGTTTAAGTTCTGTTCAACCCCATATGTACCATTCAGGCATCTGTCTGCCATCTCGCAGGTAGCCTCTATATCCTTCTGCTCGATCAACTGCTCCAGATCCTGATTTGTTAATTTTGTATAATCCATGCCCCATCTCCATTTCTGCAAATATCATTTGCATTTAACTCTCCAATACACATAAATACATAGATTAAATTTATCATATTAGGCGCAAAAAGTCAATGATTCTGCCAGTTTTCAGCAGTTTTTGACGGTTTTGCCTCCATCCCCTTTTTCCCGAAAAAACAAAGGTATTTCGTCACTCTGCCAGATGAAATTTCCCGATCTGTCCGGACAGCTGATCTGTCTGCTGTGTCATTTCCTCCGCAGCAGCTGTATTCTCTTTGGACACACTGGTATTATTGTCTACAATACTGCCAATAGCTCCCATGGACTTGGAAATGTTGTTCATGTATTCTTCCTGATTTTCGATGATCTGAGCTGCTTTTGTAATCTCATCGCGGACTTCCTCAAAGCTCTTCAGATTATCTTCAAGAATCTGAACCGTATGTTCTGTAATGTTAATTCCTTCCCGGACGGACTCGTTATTCTTTTGGATCATTCCACGGATCTCACCACTTGCATCTGCCGTGTTCTCCGAAAGCTGCCGGATCTCCTCTGCCACAACGGCAAATCCCTTTCCTGCCTCTCCGGCTCTGGCTGCCTCAATGGAAGCATTCAATGCGAGAAGATTTGTCTGACTGTTAATACTGTTGATCAGCTCCAGACATTCTCCGATCTTCGCGGAACTCTCCGAAATTTCACTCATCTTGTCACTGAGAAGATTGATCTGGTTGTGAGTGATATCGCGAAGATTTTCGTTGTTGGCATTTACCGCCACGATCACTTCCCGTACGCTTCCGGTTGCCTGCACCATGCCTTTCTGCAGATGATCCATATTCTGTGCAAGATCATCAATGCTGTCCGCCTGCTGTCTCGCTCCCTGTTCCACCTGACCGGACACATCGGAAACCTGCCGGGAAATTTCCTGAAACTGTTTTGCACTATGCTCGATGTCACGAACTAATCCATTTAAATTGCCTGTGATCTTCTGAATTGCCTGCTGTAACCTTGCAAAATCTCCCCGATACTCAATATCCGAAGTCACCGCCAGATTTCCTTCCGCAATGTCCTCCAATATACGAACGATATCATTAATATATATATTTAACGACGTGACCATCTGATTCAACGAATCCTGCAGTACTTTAATCTCCAGACAGATCTCATCCTCATCAAAAACAATATCCAGCTGCCCCTGTGCCACTGCCGGAATCTTTCTGGCAAACTCCTCCAGAGGCTGAAACCATTTACCGATAACCCTGCGGTTATACCGGATACTGCCCCAGACGCAGGCTATAAACATAAAAATATAAAATATTGTGGTTTCCACCAGGAAGGAATATACCTGTAGCCAGTCCTTCACCATAAAGACGCGGAAATTGCCGTCCTCTGTGGTCATCGCCGTAACCGTTTTTGCCTTTTTCTGATAATCAACGATCGTTTTTACGGAAGCGTCTTTTTTACACTTTGCATAAACACTGTCACTGACCTTTACGGAAACACCATCTCCAAGCTGCAGCTGCTCTGACGGATGCGTCACGATCATCCCATCCTTTGATGCCAAAAACGCATAATTACGCCCATTGTAGCTGTCAGAAAGAATCGCCGTCAACTGATCCATATAGAAGTCAATGCCAAATACACCGATCGTCTTCCCGTCAATCACTACACGCTTACTCATGGTCATACAATAATTTCCCGTCTGCTCATCAAGGTATGGATCACTGACCGCAATATCATCATTATCAATAGCGTCAGAATACCAGGAACGCTGGGTCACATCGAAATCTGCGTCCGGCTTCCAGCCATTATTCATAATTACGACAGTCGGCAAAGACGGATCCGATAAATATGTACAGGAAATCTCCTCATACTTCTGTGTAACATCATCCAGATAGGCTACAGCAGCATCATAATCCTTATAGAGGTCTCCATGCGCCTCCATATTGTTTACAAACATATTCAATATGCTCTGCTGCTTCAGTACCCACTTCTCAATCTCCGCCTGATATCCCTGTGCCTCGGAATTAATTGCCGCATTTCCCCTGTATACAGACATAAGGGTAACACCTACAAATGCAATTCCAAGCACGACCACCAGAATAATGCAGATGTTGCGGTTGATGATCTTAGTAAATAAATCGCTGTACTTCAATAGTTGACTGTTATTCTTTTTCTTTTTTTTCATTCATTCTCCTCCTGTACAAATGTTTCACGCAAATAAATCTTTATTTCCTGATTCTGCAAAAGCCTGAAAAACTCTCCGCTCAGCCTTACATTTATTTTACCATGAACCACCTGGCTTTGTATATACAATACCACCCTATTATACAAGGATTTACTAAAACCATTAACCCGGCGGCTGATCGATCTTGCCAATCTGGTTCACTAACAGTCCTACCTCTTTTTCAAGCTGTTCACTTCGAAGCTTTTCCAGCATCTCCCGCCGTTCCTCCGTATTCATGTCCTCAGATACCAGATCCGTCCGGTTGGTCAACGCAAGACTTAAAGCAAATCCGCCGCTCGCTACATCTAACAGCATTTGATCACCCCCACTTTTATTGTGTGGGGTTTTCATCATGGTATGCTGGGAAATATTAGAAAAGCACTAAACCGTTTGCTTTGTAAACATCGCCAGATAATCCTGTGCCTTCTGCACAGAAACATTCAGCTTGCTTTGCAGCCGAATCAGAATTTCTCCGTCAGAAAGCCCAAATTCCCGTCCCATTTCAACGATCTCCTCTGCTTTTCCTTCTACCTTTCCATCCTGCCACGCTTCCTCAAAAACACTGCACATATCCGCATCTCCTTTCTGCATCAGTTGGCCATAATCAATCTTATTATTAACTACTCCAGCTGCTGTCAGCATAACTGTCTTTTCTACTTCGTTCTGCCGCACATAATCTACTGCCTTTTCCCGTATTTCCGTCCACCTTTGTCCATTTCTGTTTAATAAAATGCCCAGTAGATTAAATAAATCCTGATTATTTATATTATGCAGCTTCAAATCATTTTTTCTTGCTTCAATCAGACACATCTTATAATCGTTAACAAACGGCGTCATTTCCTCTGGAATCTGCAGCATACCATGAAGCGACACTGCCCCATCCCACGGTTTTTCCCCATAATAGACGACAACCGTGATCACCGGCACAAGCTTATCCGTTTTCTTCATTCTTGATAAATATTCATCTTCGGACAACCCCTTTACATAATCTCCCTTATATTTTGCAGCATTATCTTCGTACTGCTTTTTATAGCTGCCATAATCATAACCCATTGTTCTTATAGCCATAGCATAATGAATATGCTCTTGATGCTCCATCCCCAATATAACAAGCTCCACACCATATATTGTGGACTTCTTCCGTATCTTAATCTGATCTCTCGCCGCTGCAATCGTCTCTGCATAATCCTTATGCTCCAAAATAGAAGACTCCTCGGTATCAAGTTCTTCCAGTTCATCCGGTTTGATCATATTTTTCCCTTCAAACAAAACAGCATTGAAAAAATCTGCAAACTGTTCGTTATTACGCCAATAATTTTTTACTACAATATCCGGTTTCAGTTGTACACTCCCTATTCCCATGTACCTTCCTCTCTTTCTCTGTCAACATTGCGCAAACGAGCCAAAATAAAGAGTTTCCAGTACATTTTCATAATAACAAACGATATATGAAAATGCAATATAGTCTGCATTTTGGCAGAGTATTAATGTCACAATGACCGTCGTTACTTTTTCAACAAACAACAATTTTGTTGTGCGTATCAGCATACCACGCATTGATCGTTTCATCTATTGACATCCTTGCCAAAACTGACCCGGTAAATTTCATATAGGATTACATAATTATAAACAGAAAATTTATTTTTACTACTGCATATTTCATAAAACAAGAGGGATAGTTTTGGTAGATATTTTTTAATCTACCAGAAAACTTTCTTTTGCCCTTGATTCACACTACACTACGAGCATTTTCCTATACACTAAAAAACTCCCGCAGAAACACTACTCTCCGTGGGAGTCATAAAACAACTATTTTAAATTACATCTTTGGCAGGCTGTCAAAACCAGGCTGCAGATCCTCATCGGTAGGAATATAATCCTTCATTGTACCGTCATGGAAGCTCTCATATGCATACATATCAAAGTATCCTGTACCGGTCAGACCGAATACGATCGTCTTCTCCTCGCCGGTCTCCTTGCACTTCATAGCCTCGTCAATAGCCACCTTGATTGCATGACTGCTCTCCGGTGCCGGAAGAATTCCCTCGACTCTTGCAAACTGCTCTGCTGCCTTAAATACTGCTGTCTGCTCTACGGAACGTGCTTCCATCAGACCATCATCATAAAGCTGTGAAAGTACAGAGCTCATGCCATGATAACGAAGGCCGCCGGCATGGTTCGGTGAAGGAATAAAGCCGCTGCCCAGAGTGTACATCTTTGCCAGAGGACAAACCTTTCCGGTATCACAGAAGTCATATGCATATTTACCTCTGGTGAGACTTGGACAGGAAGCAGGCTCAACAGCGATCACCTGGTACTTCTTCTCACCACGGAGCATCTCTCCGATAAACGGAGATACCAGACCACCAAGGTTTGATCCACCGCCGGCACATCCAATGATGATATCCGGAGTGATATCATATTTATCAAGAGCAGCCTTTGTCTCCAGACCGATCACCGTCTGATGGAGAAGTACCTGAGAAAGCACACTTCCCAATACATAACGATAACCCTCGGTGCTTGTTGCAGCCTCAACTGCCTCAGAAATGGCACATCCAAGGCTTCCGGTGGTTCCCGGATGCTCTGCCAGGATCTTGCGTCCCACCTCTGTATCCATAGAAGGAGACGGTGTTACGCTGGCACCGTATGTACGCATTACCTCACGACGGAACGGCTTCTGCTCGTAGGAGCATTTTACCATATATACCTTACAATCCAGATCAAAATATGAGCATGCCATGGAAAGAGCTGTACCCCACTGACCTGCACCGGTCTCTGTGGTAACACCCTTTAATCCCTGCTGCTTTGCATAATACGCCTGTGCAATAGCAGAATTTAACTTGTGGCTGCCGCTTGTATTATTACCCTCGAATTTATAATAGATCTTTGCCGGTGTATCGAGCTTTTTCTCCAGACAGTATGCACGTACCAGTGGTGATGGACGATACATACGGTAGAATCCCAGAATCTCATCCGGAATATCAAAATAAGGTGTCGTATCGTCAAGCTCCTGCTTTGCAAGCTCTGTACAGAATACATGCTCCAGCTCTGCCAGTGTCATTGGCTCATGGGTTGCCGGATTTAAAAGTGGTGCCGGCTTATTCTTCATATCCGCACGAACGTTATACCACTGCTTCGGCATTTCCTCCTCACTCAGGTAAATTTTGTAAGGGATTTCCTGACTCATCATGATGTTTACTCCTCCTGTGTTGGTTTATATCTTTCTTTTGCGTTTTCGCCTAAATATCCTTAAATATTTTACTCCATTTCATAAACACCGTCAACGAAAATACCGCAGACCGAGCATATTTTTTACAGATCACGCCCGATACTCCACCACTTCATCCCAAGCCTTCCGCGGCCGCTGTGCCGGAGCCTCATCCCCGTACCCCAGTGCCACAACACCCGTGAGCTGATCGTCGGTTCCGATCTCCTGAACCAGCTCATTATAGGCAAAACAGGTATTGGCGATCCAGAGAGAACCAACCCCAAGCTCCGTGGCACGCAACAGCATATTCTCCACTGCCGCCCCTATAGAAAGAGAATCACAGCTTTCCACAATCCGCTGCTCCGCTCCGATCTCCTCATAGAATGTCCCGCCATTGGTATTTAAGACAGCCACCAGCACCGGAACCGCCTTCATGATCTCCAGCGTATGAGCCGCATCCGGCAAGCCGTAAGCAAATCCCGGCAGGTCAGTGACGCCCTTTTTCTCCCGCTCCAGGCCTTTCTCCATAGCTGCCACCAGCCGCTCTTTTGCGCCTCCCTGATATACAATAAATTTCCACGGCTGTCTGTTTTTGGCGGAAGGTGCCAAAAGCGCCGCCCGGAGAATGTCATTAATCTTCTCCTCCTCCAATGGAATACTCTTATATTTTCGTATGCTTCTGCGATCTGTAATTGCTTCCATCATTAATCCCCCCATTTTTTCTGAATATATCAAGTTTTTCTTTTATTTTCGCATATATCCTCTGCTATGTTCAAGCGCAAATTCAGACAAAAGGCATAATTTATATAAAACATTTCTTGTTTTCGTGAAGATATGTGCCAAAACATTTCTGTTTTTCGTGATAATTTTACCAAAAACTTTTTTGTTTTTCGTGAATATTGTGCATTAAACATTTCTCATTTTCGTGAAAATATACGGTAAAACATTTCTGTTTTTCGTGATTTTCTGTTATAATTTCTCTATCTTTGTGCTATACTAATAACCATAAAACACCGACGCAATGTTTGCCGATCGAGAAGGGAGTGTACGATTATTATGGTATTTCAAAGAAAAATATATGACAAGCTTCTGAAATGGAAACAATTATCCGCCGGTTCCTCCGCCATTTTACTGGAGGGCGCACGACGTATCGGAAAAAGTACCGTCGTGGAACAGTTTGCCAAAAATGAATATAGCGATTATATCCTTTTAGACTTTGCAAAAGAAAATACCGACGTCAAAAACAATTTTATTGAAAACATCGGCGATCCTGACACATTCTTTCGGAATCTGTTTCTGCTCAAAGGAAAGCAGTTAAAGGGAAAGCGCTGTGCCATCATCTTCGACGAAGTGCAGTTATTCCCTCAGGCAAGACAGGCAATAAAATATCTCGTGGCAGACGGCCGGTATGATTACATTGAAACCGGCTCCCTGATCTCTATCCGCAAAAATACAGAGGGCATCCTAATTCCTTCCGAGGAAACCAAACTGAAAATGTATCCAATGGATTTCGAGGAATATTTATGGGCAATCGGCGACACCGTCACCTACGATGCCATTCGGTCTGCCTTTGACACCCGTAAGCCCCTTGGAGACGCCATTCACCGAAAGATCATGAAGACATTCCGCACTTATATGGTCGTTGGGGGTATGCCCCAGGCAGTAGATGCCTATGTCCATGGAAAAACCTTTGCACAAATTGATCTTATTAAGCGAAATATTTTGAACCTTTATGAAGAAGATCTGGCAAGATTTGACTCCGAAAACAGCCAGCGTGCTTCAGTTATATTCCGAACCATTCCGGAGCAGCTTGAAAATAAAAACTCACACTTTAAGTTTTCGCTGATTGATAAAAATGCACGATATCAGAATTATGTCAATGCTGTCAGCTTTGTTGCAGAATCTATGATCGGCAACGAATGTATCAATGTTACAAAACCAGAAGTAGCTCTGGAATTATTTGCTGACAGGAGCAATTTTAAACTCTATATGGGTGACACCGGACTTTTAGTGACACAAATTTTAAAAACCCAGGAAGACAGTGATGAAGATATCTACAAATCACTGATCTTCGACCAGCTTGGAATCAATCAGGGCATGGTAATTGAAAATATTGTTGCACAAATGCTGCGTGCCGCCGGACACGATCTGTACTTCCATGAATATATGTACACACCGAAGGGGACGGCCAGAGAGAAAAAATACGAAATTGACTTTATGACTGTCAAAAAGAAGAAAATTTGCCCTATCGAAGTGAAATCCTCCGGCTACACCTCGCATAAATCCTTTGATTATCTGGTTGAAAAATATCAGTTAAAAACGCAGGACCGCTATATCATATACACAAAAGATCTGAAGTATCAGGACGGAATTTTATATCTGCCACTATATATGACCCCTATGCTATAATGAGCCCTAAATGGCTCATATTAAGAGTTTCTTCGAAACTCCATTATCCACAAAAACCATGTGCAATGTACGCGAAGGCAAAAGTGAATATAGCAATAAACCAGCTACGGGTGCTTGCACCTGGTAACTGGTTTATGGTTGTTGTATGAACGCGCCCGCAAGTGATAAAGCAAAACTTTTTCGAACCTTTTGCCGGAGCGAATCTCTGTAAATTTATAATATAATACTTTCTACTATTCCATCCCCATCATACACTACATCTGACACCGGATCCTGCCGCTCCACGAACCATACACCTTTGTATCATTATCATTCTTAAAGGTACGGATCCGCACATAATACGCCTTTCCCAATTCCAGCTTCTTTCCCTTATATTTTTTGATCACCTTCTGTGTTTTGGATTTTTTCAGAGAATATATCTGCTTCTGTTTAAAATTCCTCTTGTTGGAAATCTGTATCTCATATCCACTGACATCTGCCAGTTTATTCCACTTCAACGTGATCTTCCTCAGGTAACATTTTGTACTGAATTGTAAAGAAGTATTTGTTCCGGAAGGCGCAGCAGTTGCCGCCGGTGCTTTTGTGCTTTCCGGCTTTTCCGTAGATCCTGCCGGTGTAGCCGATGGCGTTGGCGTAGTCGTCGATGTCCCACTTCCGACCTCTGTACCTTTGATAAGCACCGTCTGCGATGTTGTGTCCGTCGCTACACGATATCCCACCTTTTCATTTTCCGGCTGCGAAAGGGTCTGTGCCGTCCCACGACCAAAGCACTGTACCCAGTATGTGCGATTGTTGATTACAATACAGCCGATTCCAATAGAACGAAAACTTTTTTCCAATATATTTGCCTTATGTCCCGGAGAATTCATCCACTGAATCATTACCTGCTCAGGAGTTGTACTTCCCATGGCAATGTTCTCACCGGACATTTTACTGCTGGCGGTAAAACACTTCTCTCCGTTTGGCCTGGTATGGCTAAAAGAAACAACAGTTTCCGCAGAACGAAGCATTGCCGCAGAAAGCAGATCCTTATCCATAGTCAACGGCTCTGCCCCCTCAAGGGCACGCTCTTTATTTACGATCTCCAGTACCTGAAATGCATAATCATATCTCGCAGTGCCATACACATCCTGTGATTCAGCCGCCTTCGCTGTCTGTCCTGTTCCCAACTGTGCTGCCGCAAACAACACCGCACCAAGCAAAAGTGCCCCTGCCATTAATCTTATTTTTTTATGTTCAT
>CADAKW010000061.1:0-5281 GCA_902788645.1 uncultured Lachnospiraceae bacterium | reverse complement strand
CCGCCTTCGCTGTCTGTCCTGTTCCCAACTGTGCTGCCGCAAACAACACCGCACCAAGCAAAAGTGCCCCTGCCATTAATCTTATTTTTTTATGTTCATTTATTATCCTGCCTTTCTATATTATTATGGAGTTATTATATCACAAATTCGCAACGCAAGGGAGCTTGTTCACTTGCGCAGAATTTGTGAACGCCAAAATCTTAAAGCGCAATGCGCGGCAGATGCGAAGCATCTGGATTTTGGAGTTATTATATCATATATCTGCGCATGGTTTCTGCGCATATCGGAGTTTCGAAGAAACTCCTAATATGAGTCCTTCAGGACTCATTATATCATACCTGTTTCCCCGGATTCAATAACCGATATTTTCCAACTTTACCAGTTATTAACGGATCATTTCCGCCGAATACGGTGAAGCTGCGGGCGCAGTGTGATTTCTGTCACTACTGCGCCTTTTCTCATCTGAAGAATATCCCGCACCGTGTCGGCCACCTCCTCCGGAAGCAGATAGGAATCCTCCTCCTCTCCCTGAGTAAAGTCCGCATTTCGGTACAGATCTGTTTTTGTCATATCCGGCTGGATCGTCACAACGCGGACTCCATACTTACGCACTTCATCAAAAAGGCTGCGTGAAAAGCTGCTGAGTCCCGCTTTCGTTGCCCCATAAGCACAACCGTGAGGATTGCTGAGCTGCGCTGTCACGGAAGAAATATTGATAACTGTCCCTCCAGATTTTTTCAGATCCCGCAGCAACAGATTCGTCAAGACCATCGGTACCTCCAGATTTGTCCGCACCAGCTTTTGTATCTTCTGCGTATTTAGCTCTTCGTGAAGTCCATAATACCCCACACCGGCATTATTGACCAACAATGATACTTCATTCTGTCGGCGGATTTCCTTAATCTGCCGTTCCAGCTCCGGCGTATTCAAAAGATCACATACAACAGGATGAAAAATTTCCTCCTCCCGAAACTCCCGTCCAAAACCATACACCTCATATCCCATCTCCACGAGAACACGGCTGATCTCCCTGCCGATTCCCGAGGATGCTCCTGTCACAATCGCTGTCTTTTTCATACCCGTCTAACCTTCCTTTCTACTCAGCCCGCAAACTTTGATAAAAGTTTTCAAACTATTCCCTCCATCGAAAGATCTTCTCCTCCGGCATCCACTCACAAAGCCTGCTCACCACATGCTGCTCCATCTCATTCATCAAGCTGTCCGGATAATGGTACACACCTTTGTCATTTACAAAGGGAAACTGCACCACTGCGGAATCCTTTTGGCTGCGCCGCAGCTTCTTCATATAATCCTGCGATATCCGGAAAGATCCCACGCTGACATCCCATACTTTTTCCATATCAATCTGTTCTGCCACCTGATCCAGCATTGCATCATACTGTGTCCGCCAATCCGGACAGTAAATGATCGGATCAAAGCAGAGACGTACCGGAAACCCCTGTTCCATAGCTTTTGCAGCACAACGGATCCTCCCTTCAGGAGATGCCGTTCCATGTTCACACTCCCGTTGTATCCGCTCCGGCGAAAGAGTAAAGGAAAAGATTACATTTTCATCGGGCTTCAGTCTGTCCCATAAATCGGTCCGACCACATTTCGTCCGGATCTCTATACGGATCCCGGAATGGCTGCGGACAAATTCCAGCCATCTCTCCACAAATCCGGTCAGATCCTCCAGTGCCATAAGATCCGTGTCATAAGATACGCATAAATAGACCGGATGTTTCTGCAAAATCCCCTCCAATTCTGCAAAAATATCCTCCAAATTCACAAAGATCACAATATTGCCGGAGGGATACATTCCTTTGAGATAACAATACTCGCAATTATAAATACAGTTCATTACACAGGAGGTATAGTAGAAATATTCGTTGCCAAAGCTCTGACAAACCGGTGCTCCCTCGTAGATCAGCCGCCCCTCCTTTGCCGCAAGGATCAATGCCGGTCGTTTCTCCTGCAAAGCAATATCCTGCTTTTTGCGGCAGAACACATCCTTATAATGATGGATCGGTATCTGTACTGCATCCGGAAATCTTCCTAAGATTGCCTTTGTCCTCGGATGCTCCCTTACCGCCTCCTCCACATAAATATGGGAAAATGCTTTATTATAACAATCTCTGTTTAAGTTCTTCAAAACGCTTTTTCCCCTCTCTTCTGTCGCGGCACGGCAATTCTCCGTCTGCTCTCATTGTGTCTAATACTTTCTGATAATCTACATATGCCAGTGTCCAATATCTGACACACTGCACCACAGCCGCTCTCATGGTCTGGGAACAATGAAGCTCCTGACAAAGCTGCTCTGCCGTGTTCATACAATACTGTTCTCTTCTCAGACGCTCCTCATCCTGTGCCAATACCTGTCCCAAATCTGTCACATATGCTTTTATCTGTTCCAAACCAGCCTCCACCGCATGTTCCAACGTCTGCGGCGTTATTTTCTCCTCATCTCCCTCATCTGAAACCACCTTAATAAAACTCATCCGGTGTGGTCCCAGCCAGAAAGAGCCCGCCTGATACACCGCAGCACTTTCCATGTCATGAAGGAGGACCTGCTCGCATTTTATGATTTGTGTTGCATCCGGCATCGTATTTCTATCACCCGTTTTCACGTTCTGCTCTGTCCCACGCTTCCAGACAACCGGTTCCGTTATGATCTGCGCCTCTTTAAACGGGTGGTGATACAACATATCCGGATAATAGGTGTGTCCTGTATTTCGGTCCGTAATTTTATGGCATAAATATATTTCCCTATCTCCGGCTTTCGTATCATCGTTTTTGTCACATGGCAGATTCTCAGCCGCACAGGTTCCTACATTGATCAGATGGTCCCTTTCGCCCGCTCCGTATTTGCCAAACACCGCTGACACCCCACATGCCGCAGCAGTCATTCCTGCACCGGTGATCACCAAACGCAGGTCCCCGTCCGTATTTTCGTACACATCAAAAGGAAGCCCTGTCACCGCTTTTTTTAAAGAAAAAGTACGGATCAAAGGCTTCGCCTCCGGATATAACGCTGTGAAAATATAAATCATACGCGTCCCCCATCAAACTCCCTGTCAGTAATTTATTACTCCTTCGTCTCATCCTCTGCTTTCGAGGTGTTTTTCCCAATACTGTCATAGTTCTCCAGAAAATGATGCTTCACACCATCCTTCTTATAAGCGATCACGGTGCTCAGATTCACGTTTTCCACACTCTTGAAAATATTGCCCTCCACAAAAGGATTCGTCTTTTTCAGCTCCCGGATCAGCTTCTTGATCTCCAGACGTTTGGAATTGCTCTGTCCATCCTTATCGCAGGAAGAACAGGTGTCTGTAAATTTGCAGGCACACTGGATAAAATGAAGTCCATTGGCATCACGCCATGCCTTAATATCATCCTCACGGATCAGATAAAGAGGGCGGATCAACTCCATGCCTTCAAAGTTTGAACTGTGAAGCTTCGGCATCATGGTCTGCATCTGTGCTCCGTAAAGCATGCCCATCAGGATTGTCTCGATCACATCATCATAATGATGTCCCAGTGCGATCTTATTGCAGCCAAGCTCCTTTGCCTTGCTGTAAAGATAACCCCTGCGCATCCTTGCACAAAGATAACACGGCGATTTCTCCACATGGAAAACAGCCTCAAAAATATTTGACTCAAAAATTGTGATCGGTATATTCAGTCTCTTGGCATTATTCTCAATAACCTTGCGGTTTTCCGGACTATATCCCGGATCCATTACCAGAAAAACCACCTCAAACGGAAACTTATGATGACGCTTCAGCTCCTGAAAAAGCTTTGCCATCAGCATGGAATCCTTCCCTCCGGAAATACATACCGCAATCTTGTCTCCTTCCTTTACCAGTTCATAATCATTGATCGCCTTGGTAAAACGACACCAGATCTTTTTCTTGAACCGCTTGCGGATACTCTGCTCCACCTCCAGATAAAACGGCGTTTCCTCTTCCTGCTCCTTCTCATTTTCCTCGTCCATGGTACTCATGAGCCATGCCAGATAACCTCCCTGCAGGCTGTAAACAGTGTACCCCTTCTCCTGCAGAAATCCCGCTGCCTCCAGACTTGTTTCTCCTTTTTTGCAATAAAGCACTGTCTTTTTGCCATCGTCCTCCGGCACCCATCCATCAAGGATCTGCTGCTCCGGAACATGCTCTGCTCCCGGCAAATGTCCGTAAGAATAAGACATTTCATCCCGGACATCCACCAGATGATACTCATCCGGACGCCATTTTTTTAATTCCTGTATTGTGATTTCTGTATTATCCATCATATCTGTAACCTATGCCTTTCCTAACCATATCTCAGCACACTATACCGCAATACGCATAAATTTTCAATGTTATGACTGTTGTCACACGACAATTTTTATCTGCCTCAACCGATGCCCTGTTGTTTTATCTGCAGCTGTTACATTCCCCTTCGGATCTCATCAATCTCCTGCTGCAGCTTATCACATTTCTGCCAGTTCGCTTTTATCTGCTCCCGCAGCTCCTGCCGCTTCCTGTCTTTCAGATATCTCCAGATCAGTAATATCACAAAAATGATCAGCAGAGGAACATAATCCTGTCCCGAAATATCCACATAATACCCCATCCAGTTTTCCATAAACTGCAAAGCGATAAAACACATCAATAAAATAATATACGGAATTATTTTCCTTATGGCAGATTCTTCTCCAAGCCCCGTCTGCAGCTCTGCATTCGCTCTTTTATATTGAAATATTTTCTTTTCCCGTTCCAGGATCTCCTCGGTACCTTTGTGATCTGTTCTGAAATTATTTCCATCCTGCATAGGATCACCATTCCTTTTCATCTTTATTTCATCACTGCATCTATCCCGTAATCAGTACTTTATCTTCATCCATATCGACTGTCCTGTTAATCGGACAGTTCTATTTTTTTACTTCTTTTTCCACTTCGCTCCGGATCTTCTCCCCGCCTTGACGTTTCCATTCCTTAACAAACTCATCAAAATACGACAATGGTTTCTGGCCGGTCACAATTTCCAGATACGCTTTCTTTTCCAGCTCTTCCAGACGCCACCAGTTTCCCTTCATGGTTTCTGTTTCTCCAAAATACAGAGATTTCACCTGTCTTGTCTGTCCCTTTCCAAGGACAGAGCAAGCTGTCATACGTGACGTATAGGCTGCCCAGTCTTCCCATGATTTCTGCTGTTTTTTCTCTTTCTTCTGTTCCAGATAATTGTTGCAGGAAATATAATAAGCTCCCTCCAGAAGTCCCAGATCATTCAGCTTCTTCCT
>CADAKW010000060.1 GCA_902788645.1 uncultured Lachnospiraceae bacterium | reverse complement strand
TCCACCATTTTCTCCAGCGTCCCTTTCATCTCCTCCCGAAGCCACTCCGGACTTAACACTTCCACCTTCTCTCCCTGGCTCAAAAGCCACATCATGATTCCCTTACCAAAGACCTCCGCCTCGATCTCATACTGATCCTGCTGCCTTGATACGATTTTGGCGGTAGGCAGCCTGTCCAGCGCTGCCTCCGCACTTCCACCATAAAAACGAAATTTCACCCGCATCAGTTCGCCGCTGTACATGAACTGAACCCGTTTCCGAAACTCTCCCTCCTCAAATCTCCCATTATACGGCACTTTAAACTTCTGTCCCGTCTCCCGGATGCTAATGATCCGATCCACCCGAAATACGGCAGGATAACTATACTTGTGCACATATTTGCCACTGGCATCCTTCTCTACCAGAAACGCATTGAGATAAAAGTAATACTCTGAAAATACAATCCCAACCGGCTCGATCATGCGCTTGACACACTCATCCACAGCCTCTGCTCTGTGATAACTTATCTCCAGTAAATTATGATTACGTACAGCTACCCCCAGATTCCAAAGACTGTCCCTGTCATAGGACGGATTGGTAAGCTCCACATAATGATATTTTTCATTGGCTATGAGATCAGATACCAGCTTCATATTGCGAAGCGGAACACAACCCTCGATCAGCTTGCCCAGCAGGGCGTCCATCTCCGTTTTGCTGAAGGCACGGCTCTCCAGCAAAATCTTACTGACTGCCAGTATCTCGCTGTTAGTCATGGCAGATCCATCCGCACCGGTCATGGTAAACCCTTTATGTACCCGGTCATATATGATCTCCCTGCTTTCAGTGCTTCTCTCTGTCTTCTGATCCTCCAGAAAAGCCCTGATATCATCAATATCCCGTTGTATGGATCTTTCATCCACGCCAAAACGATTGGCCTCCTCCGCTTTGTTAATGAGTTTTCCTGCACACAGGCGGATATAAATGCTCAATGTGCGGGAGTTTTTGGAATGCCTGTTTTTCATGATCTGTTCTTGTTCTCCTGTACAAATTTCGTATTACATACCTATATCATACGCTTTTAATGCGACACCATTTGTCATCCTGAACCTATTTTCCCATGCAGTTGTCCTATTTTCTTTTATTTTTTGACAAAAAACAGGCGTCAGAGATGTTTCAATAATCTCTGACGCCTGTTTGAATGATATTTTCTATAATGCTTCGTCCTCTTCTTCCAAAAGATCCGCAAAGCTGTCCGTCTCTTCCTCCTGAAAACTGTCCAGCAGTCTCTTATCCAAAGCATATCTTTCATCTAAGGGTGCCATACTGCAGTCACTGAGAATGGTATTTGCCATGGTAACAAAATATTTCTGTGCTTCCTGTGGGCTTTCTTCTTCTCCTGTTTTCTCCTTATTTTGATGATACTTCCGTCTTGCCACCTCCATTAGCAGTGGCAGAATATCCTCTCTCTGTATCAGCAGACACCGGCTTTTCTGCTTCCGGTACAATTTATCCAAAAGCTTTCCGGCCTGTCCTGCCGTGATCTCCCGCCGCTCTCGTTTTGCAGACTCCTCCGGCAACTCCTGCTCCACCAATTCCAGGATCCATCCGGGACATGGGCTGCCCGGCTTCTCTCCCTCCAGACTTGCAATTGCCTGTGCCAATCGTATTTCTCTCTCCTTTTGAATGGAGATTCCCACCAGATCCGAGATATGGCGTTCTGTCATATAAGATAATCCGGATGATTTCTGTATGCCTGTTCTCTTTTTATAACGAAAGTTTTTACCCGACTGTCCTCTCATCGCCGGAGAATACAACTCCCGCAATAGATCACGATTTCGCTCATGCTCTGAATAAACCATACTGCAGTCCAGCCGCACAGACTGGATCAGTGCCTGCATTTCCGGATTGTTTTTTGCCTCCACATGTCTGCTTATATTTTTCAGAAAACGATGGATTTTTTCCTTTTCTCCGGATGCCTCCTGTGTATACGGGGCAATCTCCTCCATATATCCCAGCTGCTGCAGATCGCTCAACAGATTTTTACGGATGTTTCTGCGGATATCCTGCAGAAGCTGTGACTTTAACCGGTTGAAATGATCCAGTGTAGTCTTGGAATATCCCTTAAACATCTCAGCATGAACACACATTTCTTTTAAAAAATGAACCGCATCCTTTTGATGCCATGCCTCATAATACTCCCACAGCTTAGCAGTGTGTGCCTCCTGTACCGGTACATACGCCTGACACATATGCTTCTCAAAAACAAGGATCATATGGTCACATTCCTGTATGGACAGATGATGCTCCAGTCCATAATAATATATCATTTCCCGATAATCATTAACCTGTACTCCGGGCATCCTTAAGCCCTTTTGCAAATATTCATCCAGCTCTTTATGACTCAGCCCCAGTGAAAATGCAAGCTGAACCATCTTTTCCCTGTTGGGCTCCGACTTCTTTCCCAATCCGAACCAGGCCCGTATGGTTCCTGCTGCCGCTACATTATTTTGTTTTAATGCCTTTTGAAATCTCCGGCAGGCTGCTCTTCTTTCCTTTTCATCCTGCTCTGCCCCTGCCGTTCCCCATTTTTCCAGCAGGAAGCAGTCAAATCCATAATTTGCATCCATTATGTTCTCCTCATTCGTCCAGCAGCGCATCCAACGAACCAACTACATTTTTCTTCGTCTTTGTTTTCTTCTCTGTGGACTTGCCTGTCCGTCCCTCTCCTGTGCTTTGTCCTGTCCGGTTTACCACCGGTGCCTGCGTTGGCGCAGCCGTTACCACCGGCCGTACCTTCCGGCTGATCGTTAAAACAATGCGTTTTTGGTATTTTACCTGTTTGCCTGCGGAAATACTTTGTTTCAGGACAACTCCGTCTTTTCCGTTATCGACCGACTGATATCGGAGCTTTATCTTTTGAAAACCTGCTTTTTTTAATTTCCTTTGGGCTTTAGCCGCAGAAAGTCCTGTGAGCTTTGGTATTTTTCCTGTCACTTTCTCCGGCTTCAAAGTTGCTGTGACCGGAGGTGCTGTGGTTTCCGCCAATACAGGTGTCTTTGTTTCTGCCACCGGTACACCTCCCGTTTCCGTCGGCACCCGATGTAAAGCGTACGAAGCTCCAGCCCCTATCAGCACCAGAAGCACGGCACCGATCACTGCCATCAACAGCCCGGAGAGTTTTTTCTTCGGATCGTTATGATGTGCAGAGGAAAGCTCCTGATATACCATCTCTGTGGTTATCCGTTCCTCCGCTGCATTCTTTTCGACTCTGCCCTTCTCCCGTCTTTCTTCACTGTCCGGTTCTTCGGGCAGAATATAACTGCGCAGTTCCGCATCCGTCATCGGCTTCTCTCCCAATGCCAGAAGGAGCTGCCCCATATCTGCAAACCGGTCCTCTGCCAGCACAGCCATTCCCTTTTCAATAGCATCACTTTGTTCCTGTGTGATCTCTATGCCATCCAGACTCGCCAGCGGTACCGTTTTATCTGACAACAGCCGCTGTGTTGCCTCCTCCGGCATGATACCGGATATCATATAGTACATAACAACGCAAATGCTGTATATATCCGTCCATGGACCAATTTCTCCCTTTGCCCGGTACTGTTCCTCCGGTGCATATCCCCGCTTATACATCACCGTTATGGTCTTGTCTCCGTCCGCCATCCTTCTGGCGGAACCAAAATCAACCAGCTTTGCCATACCCTTTCGGGTAACCAGCAGATTATCCCCGCTGACATCCCGGTGGATCATATGATTTTCATGCATGATCTGAAGTGTATCCATCACCGGCCGCAGCATTTTGATCACCTGCTCGACAGATATTTTCCCCTGATCCTTTATGTACTTTTCAATACTGCTGCCATCAATATAATCCATGACAATATACGCGGTATCATTTTCCGTAAAGTAGTCCCTGACTACCGCTACCCCATCCAGCTGATTAAACCTGGCCAGATTCTTTGCCTCCTGCAAAAAGGCATTTAACCCCTTCTGATATGCCCCCTGCACATAGGAATCATCATAACAGTATGCTCCCTGTGCATACCGGTCTGCTGCCGTTCTGCGTATGATTCCTTTGGGATAATATTCCTTGATGGCCACCGGTATCGACAGGGTCTGATCCCAGCCGATATACGTGATCCCAAAACCGCCCTCTCCCAATATCAGCCCGGTATAATACCTGTGGTTCAGGCAGGTTCCCGGGCGCAGACAATATGGCGGCGTCTGCATCTTTTGATTATCACAGCCGCAAAACGGGCACACCTCTCCCTCCTTTAAGGGACGCATGCAGCGCATACAGCGTTTTATCTTGCCTGTTATCAATTGTAGTTCCACCCTTCTATAGCTTTATTTTGGTCATATCGGTATATTCACTAAACCGTTTCTTCCCGGAACGATTTTCCCATGTCCTAACTTTGCAGTACATAAAGTTGCCGGTTTTTGTATAACTAAACCGAAATACCCCATGATACTTCGATATGGAATGAAGCTTGATGATCTGCTCTTTTCCGTTTTTGCGCAGCACAATATCAATATGATCACCACGATATCGATGCAACGTAAGCTTGAGATATCTTTTTCCGTCTGCACTCTCTGTCTTGTAGGTAACTTTCGGTGCAGAATAATATGCCGTCTCGATCCATTTGCTCACGGTAACACCACTCCGGAGCAGCGTATTGTTTTCCTGACGGCACGCAAAAATCTGATAACGATACTTCTTTCCTTTCTGTATCTTTTTATCCAGCCAGGTTGTTTTGCCGGTGACAACCGCGAGCTTTTTATAACCGCTTTTTTGTCCATCCCGTCGATAAATACCGTAACAGATATTTTGTCCGGAAGCATTCCAGGTGATCCGCAGATTTCCGTCTTTCGCAGAGCTCACAACCAGTTTTTTTACCTTTGCGATCTGCGTTGATTCCGCTAATGCTAATGATGTTTCCTTTACGATCCGTGAACGTGCCATTGTTCCTTCCGGTTCCTGACTGCTTCCCGGATTTTCACCGGGAACCGGTGTCTCACTGATTCCCGGCGTTTCGCTGACTTTTGGCGTCTCCCCGGCATCCGACGTTTCACCACTGTCAGGCTCTGTACTGGAAGCCGGTACCCTCGTCACCTTCGGCGGCCGGATATCATCTGACGCGATAAGATATTCCTCCGACAAAACCGGATAATTTCCCGCGCCCTTACGCCACTTGTGCAATGGACAGTTTTGTTCAAAATAATCCATCCCATAACATGACGCGCAGCTGTTTAACTCATCTGTCAGACTATCCTCCACTTCCTCCTGTGTAACTCCACGGCAATTGGTCACACTAAAGGATCCTCCCGCTGCTTCCGAGTAAAGGGATGTATTATCTCCTGTCAGATAAAAGCAGTCCTCTATGCTGTTTCCCTCTACAAAACCTGCGATCTGTCCCTTTCCCAGCTTTTGCGAGATCTGCCCTGTAGTATAGCAGGACTTTAGCTCGATCCCATTCTTCCTTCCCGCAATACCTCCCGTATATGCAATGTCTCCAAGAATATCTCCTGTATTGTAGCAGTTCCGGATCATACTTAATCCATCGCAGCCCGCAGCAATACCTCCTACCTGTAAAACACCGCTGGCACCGCCAATCTCCGCTCCCTGACTGTCGTCCTTGTCTGTGAGGATCCCGACGGTTCCTGTATTGCCACAATTACCTATCATTCCACCGCCCATCCGGCCGATGATACCACCCACGGAGTCCAGTGAGACCCCTTCCATGCTGTCTTCTCTTTCCTTCTGCAGGATATTACCATCATTGATACAACCGTCGATAACGATATCCCGGTAACCGTTACAAAAACTGCCGGCAACAATTCCGCTCAGATTCACATGTAAAACATCCCGATACGCATACCATATATCTCCATAATTATGACAGGATAAAATACTGCCCTGGAATATAAATCCTCCGATTCCTCCCATGTTAGCACCGAGACTGCTTAGATCACTGTAATTGCTGCAAGCCTCAACACTTCCCCCTGCCATATAGCCAAAAATCCCGCCACCGCCATTCACAATCGATGACGAATCTCCCTGCAATGTACAATCAAGGATCGTCCCTTCCTTTTGATAACCGGTAATGCCTCCTGCTCCATTGACCCGTTCCATATCATCCCGTTCTGCGGTCATGGTACTGCTCTTTCCGGCTACGATCACATTTTCCGCTGTTACCTGTGTGATACTGCCGGTATTGGTGCCGGCCACACCACCCGTACAACCATTGCCCATTACCGTTGTACTCTGACAGCTGCTTTCTTTCACATTGCCATGATTGCTCCCCGCAATCCCTCCTGCAGCCGTCCCGCCTGCAACAAGAGAATCCTCTACTTTACCATTCTGAACAACGCCCTTGGTACCGATCACGCCGAACAAGCCCTGATCGGATTCACCGGTCAAAGCCACCATTCCCCGAACCGTATGCCCATTCATCCGGAAACACCCCTGAAACGGATGCTCCTCATCTCCAATAGGATACCATATATCCCCCTCATCCACACACTCCTGCCGGGAAGTCTGCCCGACCGCTGTCAGTGTTTTATAAATGTTTCCGGCTTTATCTGTTGCCGCAATACAGACATTTTGCCGGTAGATCCCCGTTCTCCCGGTCACGGAATCATACTGAAATGTTAATGTACTCAGCGTAATATCATCCTTCAGACAAAATGTCCTGTCGGCTGTATCATAGCCCTGATCAACATATTGTGCCAACAGACGCAGCTCCTGTGGAGAACTGATGGTGATCCATGCATTCTTTTCTGTCGCTCCCTGTTCCATATAAGAGGTAATGGATATTTCCGCCTGCGCACTCTCTGCATGAACGGTCTGCCAGTCCCTTTTATAATATCCCCTCTCTTCCGTTCCCGACACTACCATAACGACAGCCACTGTCCATGCCATCATTCCCCTTGCATGCCGCCGGAATATCTGATGAAATATTGTTTTGTTCCCTTTTTTGTGCTTTCCTGCGTATCTTTTCATTTTTCAGCTCCCATTAATCTACAGGCAGTATCTTGTCACTGCCCTGCTCCCATCTCCCTATTGATACGCCCACGTAATCCTGTTTCATTATTTTCTAGTGTAAAATAAATCCGCCAAAAAAGCAACAGCCCCCGAAGGGACTGAAATCAGAACCTGATCTAAAAAAGGGCAAAACCAGCGTTTTGCCCTCCAAGAATTGCTTCGCAATTCTCGTTGGCTTTACACTATGTTACTAGCATTTTCCTATACACTAAAAAGGGCAAAACCAGCGTTTTGCCCTCCAAGAATTGCTTCGCAATTCTCGTTGGCTTTACACTATATTACTAGCATTTTCCTATACACTAAAAAAGCACCTGAGATCAATGATCCCAGATGCCTTTCCGGCCTTCATTTCATTATGCAAATGCGCGCGCTTTCAATGCATGTACCAAATTTCGTCTGTCAGAAGGTTCGCAGTTGCCTGTCAGAAACAACTGATTCCGCAGATCCATTGTCATGATCCCCAGGATCGACTTTGCATCCACGCAATATCTTCCACAATAAAGGTCAAAATCCCCATCAAATCCTGATAAGATGTTGACAAACTCATTTACATCACGCACATCCTTTAACTGTACCGGTATCTTTTCTCCCATAACGACTGCTCCTTTCAATTTTCTCTTTTCTCTCTTCTCGTTTTCTCTCTATCAGGACAATCGGTTGCAGATGCCAATTATCCAACATCTCTTCCCCTTATTTTTTGCCCTTGCATAGTTTTACCACACTTTCCGCGAAAAGGGAACCTTTTGGAGCAAGATTTAATAAATATTTATCAATTTATTCATATTTTATAACACTTTGCTAAGAAAATCCTGTAATCTGGCGTTCTTTGGATGCTCAAACAATTCTACCGGATCGTTTTCCTCCTGAATCAGACCATCGCTGAGAAACAGAACACGATTGGCAACCTCTTTGGCAAATCCCATCTCATGAGTCACGATCACCATGGTCATGCCTTCTGCCGCCAGTTCCTTGATCAGTGCCAGAACCTCACCGACCATTTCCGGATCCAGAGCAGAGGTTGGCTCATCAAAAAGCATAACATCCGGATTCATTGCCAGAGCACGGGCAATGGCAATACGCTGCTTCTGACCGCCGGACAACATAGCCGGATAGGTATCTGCCTTATCTGCCAGACCGATTCTCTGCAGAAGCTCATCTGCCTTTACCGCAGCCTCCTCCTTCGTCATCTTTTTGCGCTTTACAGGGGCAAGCATGATATTTTCCTTGACTGTCATATTCGGGAACAGATTAAACTGCTGAAATACCATACCAATCTTCTCACGAACCAGATTAATATCAACGTCCTCATCGGTAATGTCTGTCCCCTCAAAGGTAATACGGCCTCCTGTCGGCTCTTCCAGACAATTCATGGAACGTAAGAATGTGGACTTACCACATCCGGACGGACCAATGACAGCAACCACATCTCCTCTGGAAATCGTCGTGGAGATTCCCTTGATGACCTGATGATCACCAAATGATTTTTCCAGATTTTCTACCTGGATCAACACTTCCTTATCGCTCATTGCTTCTCAGCCTCCTCTCCAAAACATGTACGCCTGCTGTCAGGATCATTACGATCACCAGATAGATCAGAGCCACTGCGATCAATGGCATAAATGCATCATAGGTATTGCTTCGAATGATATCTCCTGCCTTTGTCAGATCCACCAGCGCAATATATCCGCTGATAGAAGTTTCCTTCAACAAACTGATAAACTCATTACAAAGTGCCGGCAATGTATTCTTGAATGCCTGTGGCATGATAATGGAAAGCATCGTCTGTGCATAACTCAGACCCAGGCTTCGTCCTGCCTCAAACTGACCGGCATCCACAGACATGATTCCGGAACGTACCACCTCTGCTACGTAAGCGGCAGAGTTCAGACCAAATGCTGTAATAGCTACTAAAATCTTATTATCTACAGATACAAGGATAATATAATAGAAGATCAACAGCTGTACTACCGCCGGGGTACCACGCATAACTGTCAGATAAATGCGGCAAAACGCATTTAGGATTGGGAAATCACCGTTCTTGTCATGACCGGTACGGATCACAGCGATCACAAAACCAAAAAGAATACCGAACAACACTGCAAATACCGTGATCAGCAGTGTATTCTGCAGACCCTTTACAATATACTGATAACGGTGATCCTTAATAAAGTTATCATGAAAACGCTCTGCAAAGGAGCTTGTTGTAACAGAGGCCTCCGGATTCACAGTAATGATCACCTGCTTGGCTGTCGTATAAGAATCTGTAAAATCAATATTCTTGAGACGATCCTTCGTGACAGTCATACCTGCCGCGCCCACATCATCTTTTCCTGATACCACGGCAGGAATGATGGAATCAAACTCCATATCCTCTACCTTAAGCTCCATGCCAAGCTCGTCACAGACTGCCTGCATCATATCCACATCAATACCTGTGATCTCGTTATTTTCATAATATTCATACGGCTTGAAGGAAGCATTGGTTGCCATCTTCAGCACACCGTTTCTTTTGATATCCTTTGCCTTATACGGTTTGGTCCCCTTCACAGAATCCTCGCCGATATAGTTGTCAATGATATCCTGCAGCGTTCCATCTTCCTTTAATTTGGCAAGCGCTTCATTGATCTTTTCCTTTAATTCCGTATTGCTCTTGTCAATACATACCGCGTAATCCTCCAGCGCAAACTCCTCTTTAAGGATCTGCAGGGTACTATCCTTCTCGGTATATGCTTTTGCCGGCTGCTCATCAATGATAACACAATTGATCTTGCCGTTTTTTAACGCCTGGATCGCATCGGTTCCCTTATTGTATCTCTCAATAACGGTCCCCGCATCATCCCCTTCATAATCGGAAGCGTAGATGTCTCCAGTGGTTCCGATCTGCACTCCGATCTTTTTTCCATCCAGATCCTTTACTCCCTTGACTGCATTTTTCTTCAGCTCATTCAGCTGCTTCTCCTGCTTCTGTTTCTCCTGATAATTATGGGACACAATCCCTCCCACTGCCGCAAGACATACGATCAGGAGCAATATATAATTCCAGCCCTTTGGAAGCCTTCTTTTCTTTTTCATGATTAAACCATGCCTTTCTATTTACCTCATATTGATAAAAAGGGCAAAACCAGCGTTTTGCCCCTATATAATTTCCATATTTTCCTATGAATACACTTGCTTCTGTATTTCCAGACACAATACATATCCGGCAGGATCAAGTGTATCGCCTGCTCTCGCATAACGACTTTTACAGGAAAATATATTTACATACAAACAATACTGCAAGTACATACATTAACGGAGTAACCTTCTTTGCCTTTCCGCAGATTACATTGATCACAACATAAGAGATAACACCCAGAGAAATTCCCTCTGCAATACTATATGCAAATGGCATAGCCAGAATTGTCATATATGCAGGAACTGCCTCTGTCAGATCATTGAAATCAATGTCTACAACAGAAGAGATCATTAAGAAACCGACAAAGATCAGAGCCGGAGCTGTTGCAAAGCCCGGAATTGCTGTAAAGATCGGTGCAAAGAAGATGGCCAGAAGGAACAGTACTGCTGTTACAACAGAAGAAAGACCTGTACGGGCACCTGCGCCAACACCTGCAGAGCTCTCTACATAAGTTGTAGTTGTACTTGTACCAATGATCGCACCGGCACTTGTTGCGATAGCATCTGCCAGAAGAGCCGGCTTAATGTTTGGAAGCTTTTCATTTTCATCAAGCATACCTGCCTTTGAGGATACACCTACCAGAGTTCCGATGGTATCAAACATATCAACAAACAGGAAAGAGCAGAGTACAACGATAAAGTTAAATACTCCAACGCCCTTGAAATCAGCAGTAAAGCACTGACCAAATGTAGTAGAGATCTTACTGAAGTCTGTCATATGCATAGTTGGATACAGAGAATAGAAACCTGCCTCTGCATCAATATGGTAAATGCCTGCCGCCTGGCAGATCATACCAAGTACCCATGTAGAAATGATACCGATCAGGATAGATCCCTTAAAGCCTTTGACATAAAGGATAACTGTGATAAACAGACCGATCAGTGCAAGAACAGCACAGATTCCCTGTGTATGCCAGTTTGCTGCAAATTTACAATATGTTAAAAGTGTCGAATCGTCATTGACGATGATATGTGCTCCCTGAAGTCCGATAAATGCGATAAATAAACCGATTCCGGCACTTACACCCTTCTTCAATGTACTTGGGATCGCATTGAAGATTGCCTCACGAACATTTGTAAGAGACAATATGATAAATACGATACCTTCCAGGAATACTGCCATCAAAGCAACCTTCCAGGAATATCCCATATTACCGCATACTGTATACGCAAAGTATGCGTTCAGTCCCATACCAGGAGCCAGTGCAAACGGATAATTTGCAAGCAGCGCCATTGCCAGGGTACCGATAAATGAAGCAAGACAGGTTGCGATCAGTACTGCGGTACTGTCCATTCCTGCTGCTGACAACATGTTTGGATTTACGGCAAGAATATACGCCATTGTCATGAATGTCGTAATTCCGGCAATTACTTCTGTCTTAGCCGTAGTTCCGTTTTCTTTCAGTTTGAAAAACTTCTCTAACATTTTATCCTCCATTTGATGTGTTATTAGTATCATTCTCTCAATAACGAAAAATGACCCAAATACAGTATACCACAAAACATAGAGGAATTTACAGATAAGTTGTCCATTTTATTGATATTTTCTGTAGAATCGACAGATACAGATTTTTTATAACCTGAAACTGTTATTCTCTTAAATCAAAAAAAATTTAGACAAAAAAAGAACTCCGGAAAATCCAGAGTTCCAAAATGCCGCAGACCGGAATCGAACCGGTACGGGTATCACTACCCACGGGATTTTAAGTCCCGGGCGTCTGCCAGTTCCGCCACTGCGGCATAGTAATATAAAATTACTGAGTGGGACCTACAGGGCTCGAACCTGTGACCCTCTGCTTGTAAGGCAGATGCTCTCCCAGCTGAGCTAAGATCCCAAAATAATACTGCTGAGTCAATACTTACGTACTCAAACCACATATTATTATATCACTGATGGTAACAATTGTCAATGTTCCATCAACGACCCAGACGGGACTCGAACCCGTGACCTCCGCCGTGACAGGGCGGCGCTCTAACCAACTGAGCCACTAGGCCAAATAAATTAATAACATCAATGGACAGTCCCTCTTACCAATGGTTATGAGTTTCTCCATCCAGTGGACCCTCAGGGACTCGAACCCTGGACCGATCGGTTATGAGCCGATTGCTCTAACCAACTGAGCTAAAGGTCCATATACATGATTATAAGAAAATCCGTAAATATCTCTATCTACGGATTATTTAAAAAACTCCCCGAGTAGGGCTCGAACCTACAACAACTCGGTTAACAGCCGAGTGCTCTACCATTGAGCTATCGAGGATCATCTTTTTGAAAGCAGATACC
>CADAKW010000059.1 GCA_902788645.1 uncultured Lachnospiraceae bacterium | reverse complement strand
CACGGTTATTCAAATAATCTAAGGCAAAAATCATATTTACACTTTGGACATAAGAAATATTATGGGCGCAATCAAAACATTGTTGTGCGAAGTTTGAGTCAATGATTATAAATAGACTAATATTACATTTTAAGGCGAAAAATACGTTTAAATAGACAGTAATTGCATGTTATAAGGAGCGGTATAATTATGGCAAATAATTTGACATCTCAAAGTATTCGAAAAGAGATCAGTGAAAAGTTGAAACAATACAGAATCGGATATCCGATGACGCAGAAGGAACTATCTGATAAATCAGGAGTATCCGTCAGAAGTATTTCACGCTTCGAGGGAGGAGAGGACATTCAATTTGGAAATTTAATCCGGATACTCAAAGCACTTGATTTAGAGAAGAATCTTGATTATCTGGTTCCGGATGTCACACAAAGACCATCGTATTATTGACATGAGGATACGAAACGACAGCGTGTGCGTCACAGTCGAAAAGTTGATTATGAAAATGTATTTCAATGGTGGGATGAAAAATGATCCTCCATAATCATGGTTAATATTCGCCACACCACCTTCTCAATGTCCATGCGGAATCCGTTCCAGAGCACCCTTTTCCCGTTTCAGGTCCGCATACAGCAGATCGATAAATACGATCATCAATGGGATCAGTGCTGCGAAAATGGCTTTTCCCAGAAAGAGATTACAGAGTATCGTGGAGAGTACGCCGCCCACCACGAATACCAGCAGCATACAGAGATGCTGTGTCATACGGGGAAGATAGGCGGTGTCCCGGTGGCGGATGGCCTTTGTCATGGCAATGGCAACCTGACGCCAGTGGTTGGTACAGAAGGTTGTTGCCATCGGAACGCTTCTTGCCTGACGGAAGGTATTATACTGCATGGAACAGATAAAGTTAATGGCAACCTGGGAAATCTGAACCGGTGCACTCTCCGGCAGCAGCCCCAGGAAAACCACGACGATCATTTCAATCAGGATAAACAGAGTATCCCAGCGGATAAAATGCAGCTTTTTGACGCTGTTTGGCAGAGCTTCCGACAGGACGGCACCCAGAAAATAAGCACTCATGGGAACTAAGAAATAAAGTGCATGTTTCCATTGGGCATTGCCCAGTGCCATGGCAAATAAAACAAAGTTAGCGGTCTGCGCGTTACAGAAAATGCCACCGCGAATAGAGTAGGTAAATGCACCGAAAAATCCGGCGACTCCCATTAATACGAAAAAGACGTGACGCCGTTCACAGGTGAGGTATTCGTCCTCTGAAATCTTTTCCATTTCCTTCATAAAAATCAATCCTTTTTCTTTGAAATCTTATTCAATTAGTATAATCATTTTGAACAGACATGTCAAAAGTAAAGGATTGCAAGACGGGGGATTATTATGAAAAAAATAGAATAGGTGGTAAGAGAGACTGAGTATGAAGATATGAGGAGCAACAGAACAGTATATTATAGATAAAAAACGCCCCGGATAGCTTTTGAAAAGCGTCCGGGGCATATTTTGTGGGATCAAAAAGACATGATTCCGTTTAATACGGTATTTGTTTACAGATTTGCAAGTGTCTGGTAATCATCCTTCAGATCATCATACAGCTTTTTGTAAAGCTGATGGAACTTGTCGTACTCTTTGGTTGCTGCAGCATCCGGATGACATTCCTTCTCCGGATCTGTATGGATCATCTTGCGGCAGGCATCCTCTACGCTGTCGTAGATGCCTGCACCCACGCCGGCAAGGATTGCAACACCGAGAGCAGGTCCCTCGGTAGCGGTTACGGTCTTAACATCACAGCCGAACATATCCGCCATCATCTGACGCTGGACAGCGTTCTTTGCTCCACCGCCACATGCCATCATTTCGGTAACATGGATACCCATTTCACGGATGATATCGTTGCAGTCGGTCAAAGAGTAGCTGATACCCTCCATAACGGCACGGGCCATATCTGCAGTGGTATGCATGCTGGAAAGACCGAAGAATACACCACGGCAGTTGGCATCCAGATGCGGAGTACGCTCACCATTCAGGTATGGGAGATAGATCAGACGATTTGCACCGATCGGAGTCTTTAATACATCGGCGTTGATCAGATCAAAGGCACCACAGCCCTGCTCCTTTGCTTTGCGGGCATATTCGGTACCGATGTTCTCCTGGAACCATGCCAGAGAATAGCCGGCAGCCTGGGTAACCCCCATGACATGCCATGCACCAGGGACAGCACAGCAGAAGGTGTGAACACGTCCTTTCGGATCAATGGAGATATCACTGGAATGAGCAAATACAACACCGCTGGTGCCGATGGTGGTAAATGCTTTTCCGTCCTCAACAACACCGGTTCCTACTGCGGCAGCCGCATTGTCTCCGGCACCTCCGACTACAACTGTAGAAGTGGAAAGACCTGTCTTTTCAGCAATTTCCGGAAGGATGGTTCCGGTTACCTCCGGTGACTCATAAACCTTTGCAAGGAGGCTCTTATCAATATCAAGCTTTTCAAGAACCTCGTCAGACCACTGACGTTTTGGTACATCCAGAAGCTGCATACCGGAAGCATCGGAAACCTCTGTGGCGAACTCGCCGGTCAGGATGTAACGGACATAATCCTTTGGAAGGAGAATATGCTTACATTTTGCATAATTCTCCGGCTCATGATTGCGGACCCAGAGGATCTTGGATGCGGTAAATCCTGTCAGGGCAGGGTTTGCGGTGATCTCGATGAGACGCTTTGCGCCAACCTTCTCCGTGATCTCCTCGCATTCCTTTTCGGTACGCTGATCGCACCAGATAATCGATGGGCGGATAACCTCGCCTGCCTCGTCCAGCATAACAAGACCGTGCATCTGTCCGGAGATACCAAGACCTTTGATGTCATCAGCAGCGACGCCGGAATCCTTTACAACCTTAGCAATGGTCTCAAGAGCAGCATCACGCCAGTCTTCCGGCTTCTGCTCTGCCCATCCGTTGTTGGGGGTATAGAGAGGGTAATCCTTGCCTGCAGAGGCAATCACAGTACCTTCCTCATCAAAGAGAACAGTCTTGGTGGAGGAAGTACCTAAATCAATACCAATTAAATAATTCATAGATAATATCCTTTCTGTGTTTATGTAGAAAAGAGCGGCGGCAAGATGCCGCCGCTCCAGCTTGACAGAGAGATCAAAATTGTCCGGTAGTGTTTCACACAGTCAATTTCAAAAGTCTCTGGAAATTTCAATCAAATGATGTACCGGTTCTGATTATGAGAATGGATTCTCTGTCTTGTACAGAACGCCCTTTGGCTGGTTGTAACCGATCTCCTCAACATCAACACCGATGTATTTGAATACCTCATAGAGCTGCTTGCCATAGTGACCGAACGCAACAGCACCATGATGAGGGAAGTTCTTCTCGATCAGTACGTGGCGGTAAAAACGACCCATTTCGTTGATCGCAAAAATACCGATGGAACCAAAGGAACGAGTCTTAACAGGGAGAACCTCACCGTTTGCAATGTAAGCACGGAGCTTTGCATCAGCAGTGCTCTGCAGACGGAAGAAGGTGATATCTCCAGGAATGATATCTCCCTCGAGGGTACCGTTTGTAACCTCCACCGGAAGAGAACGAGCCATGATCATCTGGTTCTTCATTTCGCAGAAGGAAAGTTTGGTAGAGGCTGTATTTCCGCAGTGGAAGCCCATGAAAGTATCCTTCTGTGTATAATCGAACTTGCCCTTGATATCCTCGTTGTAGATATCAGCAGGTACGGTGTTGTTGATGTCCAGAAGAGTAACGGCATCGTTGCTGACAACAGTACCGATGAACTCGCTGAGTGTACCGTAGATATCAACCTCACAGGAAACAGGAATACCCATCTTGGTAAGACGGCTGTTTACGTAGCAAGGAACGCATCCAAACTGTGTCTGGAATGCAGGCCAGCACTTTCCGGCAAGTGCAACGAATTTACGATATCCTCTGTGCTCCTCGATCCAGTCAAGAAGTGTGATCTCATACTGAGCCAGTTTGTTTAAGATCTCAGGCTTCTTATTGCCTGCACCAAGCTCAGCCTCCATATCCTTTACAACATCAGGGATACGTGGATCATCTGCATGCTTGTTGAATGCTTCGAACAGATCAAGCTCGGAGTTCTCCTCGATCTCAACACCCAGATTGTAGAGCTGTTTGATCGGTGCGTTACATGCAAGGAAGTTCAGCGGACGTGGTCCGAAGCTGATGATCTTCAGATTGCTTAAAGCATATACAGCCTTAGCGATCGGGAGGAACTCGTGGATCATATCTGCACATTCCTCAGCAGTTCCTACCGGATACTCAGGGATGTAAGCCTTTACATTACGAAGCTTTAAGTTGTAGCTTGCGTTGAGCATACCACAGTATGCATCACCTCTGCCCTGAATAAGTCCGCCGTTTGCGGAAGTCTCCTCAGCAGCAGCGACAAACATCTTAGGACCGTCGAAATGCTTTGCAAGAAGTGTCTCGGCAATCTCAGGACCGAAGTTTCCAAGATATACACAGAGTGCGTTACATCCTGCTTTCTTGATATCCTCCAGAGCCTGTACCATATGGATCTCGCTCTCTACGATACAGATCGGGCACTCATAGATATCCTCTGCATCATACTTGTCAGCATAAGCCTTTACAAGATTTTCTCTTCTTGTTACAGAAAGTGACTCCGGGAAACAGTCTCTACTTACTGCAACGATACCGATTTTCATTTTTGGCATGTTTTCCATTGTTGTTTATCATCCTTTCTTCTCTTAAATTTTCGTGAATAACATTGTTTTTGGACAATGTTCCTTGTTGAGGTTTTTTTTCACCTCACATAGTTTTATTTTATTACATTTTGATAGGATTTGCAATGAAAGTTTTGGGAACATTTTAGTAACATTTTGGAATATCTGCCTGTCCCATACATATATTGAAAGAGAGCAGGGGGTGAAGCGATGGGACAGAAAAATGAGGTTCTCAGGGTACTGGCCAGGGAACCGCGGAAATATCTGGAAAAACTGGATATTGACTTTGAACTGCTGCAGGAGATCCGTCTCCGGGCGGAGGCACCGTTTATGATTGTATACCGGGGACAGGAGTATTGTGTGTCACGCAATGGAATATTGAGCGACGGGCTGGAGGATCCCATGATAATATCCCGGCAGGATGTCAGGGAAACCATGGAACGTATCAGCAATTATTCCATGTATGCCTTTGAGGAGGAGCTGAAACAGGGATTTATTACGATTCAGGGAGGACACCGGGTGGGAGTGGCAGGGAAAATAGTATTAGAAAAGGATCAGGTGAAAAATTTGCGTTACATATCATTTATCAATATCCGTCTGGCACATCAGGTGATCGGATGCGGGGACAAAGTGCTTCCCTATCTGATCGACGGTGACAGTATTTTTCACACATTGATCATATCACCTCCAAGATGTGGCAAGACAACCCTCCTGCGGGATCTGATCCGGCAGTTATCCAATGGGGAAAAGGGACGCAGAGGTATTAATGTGGGAGTTGTGGATGAACGTTCGGAGCTGGGGGCATGTTATCAGGGAAAGCCACAGAATGACCTGGGATTTCGGACGGACATTCTGGACTGCTGTCCCAAAAAGGAGGGCATGATGATGCTGGTGCGTTCCATGTCGCCCAAAGTGATCGCAGTGGATGAAATTGGTTTCCGGGAGGACGTAGAGGCACTGGAGTATGTTATGAATTGCGGAGTGCGGATACTGGCAACGGTGCATGGGAGCAGTATGGAGGAGATCCGGAAAAAACCGATCCTGGGAGCGCTTGTCAGGGAAAAGGTATTTCAGAGGTATGTGCTGCTTTCTGCCAGGGAGCTGGGGAAGGTAGAGGCAATCTTTGATGAGAGAGGGACATATCTGGCATATCCGTCTGTGACGGAGGAGAGAAGGGAGGAAGGATGAATTTACTGCGGATCATGTTAAAAACAGCAGGAGGTATCCTTGCCTTTGCAGGAAGCTGCGGGTGTGGGATATGGCTGGCGGCGGGGCGGCACAAAAGGATTGAGATACTGCGGGAAATGGAACAGGTTTTCATTATCTTATATGGGGAGATCGAATATGCAGGGGCAGATATCGTGGAAATACTTCAGGGGCTGTCCGGAAAAACCGTCTTATTAAAGAGTTTTTTTGAAAGAATGTATAAAGGAGCCTGTCAGGTGGAGGATGATACACTGTACGAATTGTGGGACAGAGAAGTGGAGAACAGCGAATTTGCTGAAAAGCTGGACAAGACGGATATCGCACTGTGGCGCGAGCTGGGAAAGCATCTGGGTACTCTTGACCGGAAGTCACAGCTGCAGACTCTGCGGGTGCTGCAGAAACGTCTGCAGACACAGCTTTCCGGTGCGGAAGCAGAATATAAAGCGCAGGCGAAGGTTTATCGGCTGACAGGTGTTACAGCGGGAATCTTTCTGGTGATATTACTGATATAGAAAGGTGGAACGACATGAGCATAAACTTGATTTTTCGGATAGCTGCAGTGGGGATTCTTGTTTCTGTGATGGGGCAGATATTAAAGCATGCAGGAAGAGAGGAGCAGGCGTTTTTAGTAAGCTTATCCGGTCTGATACTGGTTCTTTTGTGGGTGATCCCATACATATTAGAGCTGTTTCGGTCCATACAGGAGTTGTTTTCCCTGTAGCGGAATATGCAGGAAGGAAGGGGAGATATGGAAAAGGTTGTAATGATCGGTGTGATGTCCGTTCTGCTGGCGATCCCTTTAAAAAAGGACAAGTCGGAGTTTGGGATGCTTATCATTCTGACAGCCTGTCTGCTGATCAGCTCTCTGGCGATCTGGAGAGTGCGGGATCTGTTGGACTATCTCAAGACTCTGCAGAGCTATCTGGGCAGCGGAAGTATTTATATCAAAGTTCTGTTTAAGATGATCGCTGTAACATATATGGCAGAGCTTGGGGCCAATTTATGCCGTGACGCGGGCTATGGAGCCGTGGCCGGGCAGATAGAATTTTTTGGAAAATTAATGCTGTTAGCAGTCAGTCTGCCGGTTCTGGCATCATTGTTTGACGTGCTGCTCCAGTTTGTGCCAAAAGGTCTGGGATAAGGAAAGGAGGGAGTTTTATGGACATATATGGAAATACGGATACGGGTATTTATGACAGTTTCATGGACGAGTTGTCCTGTGACCAGCTGCAGCAGATGATGGATCAGATCATGGGAGATCACAGCTTTTCATTTACAGATACGGTAAAAGGACTGATACAGGATGGCAGGACAGAAACCATTGGTGGTCTGCTTGATGATCTGCGGTCACTGCTGTTTTCTTCCTTTGCGCAGGATCGCAGGATGTTTGTATCTATTTTGGCCATTGCACTGGCCGGTGCTGTATTTTCTAATTTTTCGAAGCTTCTTCAGGGGAGAGAAGTTGCAAAAACAGCATTTTATATTGTTTATATTTTATTTTTTGTCACGTTATCTTCCTCTTTTATACAGATCGCACAGCTGGCGGGAAGTACTCTTGAAAATCTGCTTTCTTTTGTTAAGGTGATGATCCCGGCGTTTTTTATCAGCCTTTCTTTTACCCAGGGAGGAGTAGCGGCGGGGGCGTATTATGAATCGGCGCTGGCCATGATCGTGATCGTCAATGGCCTCCTGACCGGAATTGCACTGCCGGCAGTTCACTTATATTTTTTTTTACAGGTGGTAAACCAGCTTTCTGAGCAGGACATGTTTTCCAAGATGGCGGAATTGATACGGGATGGCGTCCGGTTTGGAGTGAAGGCAGTGTTTGGGCTGCTCATGGGAATGAATGTGATCCAGGGGCTGATCATGCCGGTGAGCTCTGAGGTGAAAAATATGGCGGTTGTCCGGATGGGAGGTGCGATACCGGGAGTGGGGGGCTCCATCAGCTCGGTACTTCAGACGGTGCTTTGTGCCGGTAAGCTTGTGAAGAATGCCGTGGGGGTGGCGGGCGTGATCGCCGTATTTTTCCTGTGTGCGGTTCCGCTGCTGCAGATGATCGTCAGTCGTGTCCTTCTGCAGATATCAGCCGCAGTATTGCAGCCGGTATCCGATGGAAGGCTGATCCGTGGGCTGAGTGGGGCGGTTAAGGCTGTTGACTTGTATATATATACGGTAGGAGCCGGTGCGCTGCTGTTTATTTCTTCCATCGCAGTGATCAGTGCTTTTACCACTTAGGAGGAGAAAGATGGTTGATCAGATGATTCAGAATATTCTGGTATATGTTGTTATGATCAATGTTTTGGAGGGCCTGGTATCCAGTGAAAGTTTCCGGGAGATTTTCCGTTTTGTGGGAGGAATCATATTGATCGTTTTATGTGTCAGTCCTGTACTGTCCCAGATATCGGACACAGATAAGGTGGGACAATTTCTTCAGGAAAGATTATTTCAGGGAGATATGGATCAATTAAATATAGAAACGAAGCTGGCGGAGGGAAGCTTTGAAAAGATTATGCTGAAACAGTGTAAAGAGGAGCTGGAAAAGCAGGTGGGTGCCATGGCGGAGAAGGATGGAGAGGAGGCACGGCAGGTAGAGGTAAAACTGAAAAAGGATCCGGAAGGAAATCTGCAGTTAAAAAAGGTCACGATGGTACTGGAGGAAGACAGTGTCCCGACCGCCGTATCCGGGGACGGCAGTACCATCAGGGTGCAGGATATCCGGATCGCTCCGGGGACGGATCCCGGTGGAACGGAGGGAAATGTACGAAAGGATGCGGATACGGCAAAATTGCAGGTTGAGATATGTAAAAAATATGAGCTTTCCAAAAAGAAGGTGATAGTATGGAGAAAATGTGGAAAAAATTAATAACAGCAATTCACAGGCAGGAAAAAGAAAAGGGAAAAGAGCCGCTCAGGCTTTCTGAGATCGGACTGCCAAAACTCATAATCATTATTCTGAGCGGTATTTTTCTTTTGATATTATCCATGCCCTCGGCAGGATTGTCCGTAAAGAAGGACAGTACCAAAAAGAGTACAGATAAGGATCCGGTTCAGACGGATGTCCGGGATACGGCAGCTGCGGCAATGGAAGAATATGCCGGAAAACAGGAAAAACAGTTGGAAAAGCTGTTGTCCCGGGTGGAGGGGATCGGAAAGGTGGATGTGATGGTGACCCTCGCTTCCTCCGAAGAGAAAAAAGCATTGCAGCAGGAGGACTCATCCAGTGACAGCACCAGTGAAACAGACAGTGCAGGAGGGACGCGGTCACAGAATTCCAGCAGCTCCCGGAAGGAACCGGTGCTTGTGGGAGAGGATGGAAAAGAGCCGTATATCGTACAGATCCGTCCACCACAGGTAGAGGGAGTGCTTGTGGTGGCTCAGGGGGCAGGAACGGGAGTGGTGGATTCCGAAATAATTGCGGCGGTTGAGGCATTATTTCCTATAGAGGCACATAAGATTAAAGTAATGAAGATGGGTAGTCCTCAGTAGTATAGAGGCTCAAAAAACAAGGAAAGGAAATAAGGAATTATGAAAAAGTTTGCGAGAAAAAATCAATGGATCATAACAGCTCTGGCAGTATTGATCGCTGTAGCGGGATATTTGAATTTTACCGGAGAGGAAATGAACAAAAACGGGTTAAAAAGTGTTATGTCTCTCAGTGGGAAACAGACGGCAGCGCCGGAGGAGCAGGCGCAGGTGGAAAACGAAGCGGCAGCAGAGGAAACCGGAAAGAAGACGGACAAAAAAGAAAGTCAGGAGACTTCTGCACAGACCACAACGGATATTTCCGCAGAGGACAGCGGAGAGGATTATGCAGTAGCGGACAGTGGAGAATTAAAGTCAGCCTCAGAGGAAAATCCGGGGGAGGCCGTAATGGTTTCAAATTCTCTGGGGGCCGATTATTTTTCTTCAGCCAAACTTTCCAGAGAACAGAGCCGTGCCAAAAATAAGGAAACATTAATGAATATCATCAATAATGATAAGATTGCATCCAAGGACAAAAAAAGTGCGATCGACCAGGTGGCACAATTGACGAAGGATGCACAGCTGGAAAGTGCAGCAGAGCTCATGTTGGAGGCAAAGGGATTTACGGATTCCGTGGTCAGCATCGAAAAGGGAAGTGTGGATGTGATCGTCAATGCGGGAGAGCTGTCACAGCAGCAGCTGGCCCAGATCACAGATATTGTTACCCGCAAGACAAAGATATCTCCGGATAACATTGTGATCACACCTGTGGCAGTGAAGTAAGCGCGGGAAATCATGAAGTCTGCTTGCAAATATGATGAGATTTGGTATAATAAAATAGAATAATTGGCAAAATTTTATATAAAAGAACAAAGGAGGTAGTGTGTCGTGTCAAAGGAGCAGACTTCGAAAGAATATATTACGAAGAAAAAAGAGCTGGGCGAGGTAAAGATCGCATCAGATGTAGTCGCTGCAATTGCCGCACTGGCAGCAACGGAGATAGATGGTGTCTATTCCATGGCTGGAAATATCACCAATGAGCTGATCGGTAAATTGGGCATGAAAAATCTTTCCAAGGGAGTAAAGATCCTGATGGAGGGAGGCATTGTCCGTGTGGATATGATGGTTGTTGTAAACTATGGTTACAGTATACCGGAGATATCAGAGCAGGTTCAGGAGAGAGTCAGCCAGCAGATTGAAAATATGACAGGGCTTTCTGTGTCTGAGGTGAATGTCCGCATTGCCGGTGTCAAACTGGAAGAAAATTAATTTAAAGGTAAGGGTACAAGAACATGACGAGAAAAAAGGTCAGAGAACATTTATTTCAAATGCTGTTTGTGCTGGATTTTTATCCGGAGGCAGAGTTAGACCATCAGGTTTCCACATTTTTGGAGGATCTTGCCGGTCACTCAGACGCAGCAAAGGAAGAGACAGAGGAAAATCTGGAGAAGGTTCGTGAAGAGTTAAAGCAGAAATTTTATGCAGTTGCAGGTCATTTGCAGGAGATCGATCAGAAGATTGAGGAAAAGTCCAACGGATGGTCACTGCAGCGTCTGGCAAAGGCGGATATCACAGCACTCCGTCTTGCGATTTATGAGATATTATATGATGAGGACGTGCCGGCAGGAGTGGCGGTCAATGAGGCCGTAGAGCTGGCAAAGCGTTTCGGAACGGACAAATCACCGGCCTTTGTAAACGGAGTTCTTGGTTCCATTGTCAGGGACTGCACGGAGGAGTAGATATGAGCAGAGCAGTGACTGTGTCTCAGATCAATCGGTATATTGCCAATCTTTTTAAACAGGATTATACTTTGTCCGGGATTCAGGTAAAAGGAGAGATATCCGGATGCAAGTATCATTACTCCGGTCATATTTATTTTACCCTGAAGGATTCCGGTGCAGCGATCTCCTGTGTTATGTTTTCTACACAGCGTAAGGGGCTTGACTTTACACTGGAGGATGGGCAGAGTGTGATCGTAACAGGCAGGATCAGTGTTTTTGAGAGAGACGGCAGATACCAGCTTTATGCCCAGAGTGTTGCCCGGGATGGAGTGGGCAGATTATATGAAGAATATGAAAAATTAAAAAAGCGCCTCTTATCAGAGGGGCTTTTTGACGAACAAAGAAAAAAACAGATTCCGAAATATGCATCTAAGATCGGTGTTGTCACAGCGGAGACAGGAGCGGTGATACAGGATATCTGTAATGTGACCTACAGACGCAATCCTTATGTACAGCTATATCTGTATCCGGCAAAGGTACAGGGAGAGGGAGCTGCACAGACGATCATCGATGGGATCCGGTATTTTGAAAAGACGGATGTGGATACGATCATTATAGGACGTGGTGGCGGATCCGTGGAGGATCTGTGGTGCTTTAATGATGAAGCGCTGGCACGGGTGATCGCAGCATGTACCAAACCGGTTATTTCTGCAGTGGGCCATGAAACAGACACAACGATCTCTGATTATGCGGCGGATCTCAGAGCACCGACGCCGTCGGCAGCCGCAGAGCTGGCAGTTTATTCCTGGAGAGAGTGGGAGATTGGTCTGAGCGAGTGCCGTTATGATCTGAAACAGGCTATGGAGCAGATCCTGAGGGTGCGCAAACTGGAGCTGCAGAAATATATGGTTTTACTGCAGCACGTCAGCCCGGAGGATATTCTCCGGCAAAAAAGATTGTATCTTGCAGATTGCCAGGAGCGCATGCAGCGCCTGATGGAAAAACATCTGACAGAGACAAAACACAGACTGGCTTTGTATGCTGAGGAGATGAAGGGCTTGTCGCCTCTTCACAAGCTGCAGAGCGGTTATACGTATGCGGCGGATGAAGAAGGAAAGCATATTGATTCTGTCAGTCAGCTGGGACAGGGACAGAAGCTGCGGCTTACCTTTGCGGATGGTAAAGCGGATGTTACGGTAAATGAGATAATAGGACAGACGAACGGAGGCTGATTATGGCAAAAAAAGTATCATTGGAGGAATCCTTTGCACAGCTTGAGACGATCATTGAGCAGATGCAGCAGGGAGACATGACACTGGAGGATTCATTCAAAAAATACGAAGAGGGCATGAAACTGATCAAAAACTGCAGCAATTCCATTGACCGGGTAGAAAAGAAGCTGATCATTCTGGAAAATGGAGAAGA
>CADAKW010000058.1 GCA_902788645.1 uncultured Lachnospiraceae bacterium | reverse complement strand
GGAGTATCGGATGCGCAGCTTCAGTATGTGCATAATTCTCCAAGCGGAACCGGATTGTTGAAATGTGGCAGCGTGGTCATTCCCTTTGATAATCAGATCAGTAAGGACAGTGATCTTTACAAACTGTATAACACAAATATTCATGAGAAGATTGCAATGGGAATGGTTGGTGAGGACAGTATCTTTCATGGGTATCATTCGGATGAGGTAACAGAGGATTTTTCGGAATCTGACGTTGGAACACCGGAAACGGATGTCAAGATCTATGAGCCTGTACGAAGTAAGGAAAAGAAAGAGCAGGATAACTGCTGGTTGATTTATGAATAAGGAAAAGAGGGCCGGAGGAGCAATTCTCCGGTTCTTGTTTTAAGGTGGTGAAGAACGAATGAAGATTAGAAAAGTTGAGGAAAAGCCGATGGTTCTTCATACCAGGAAGAAACCGACGCTTCATATACAGAAGAAAAAGAAACTGACAGGCAATGATAAACCAAAATCCTATATTCAGGTGCGAGGAAAAGGCAGAGCGGATAGAAAAGAAAAAGCAGATTCTTCTGTAAAGGTTCGTAACCGAAAACTCTATACGATGGCATCTGTCAGTGTAAAAAAAGCATCGGAGCAGATGGATGGAGGGGAGGAGATCCGGGATAGTGTGGAAATGATCCAGACGGCAGTCCATCCGGTGCAGTCGGCAGCCGAAAAGGGGAAACAGCTTTACCGGAGAAAGAAGCATCGGGACAGAAGCAGTCAGAAAAAGAGAAACAGCAGAGTACATTCTGATACGGAACATGCTCAGGTTTCCAATAAAATGCGAAGAAAGGCGGCTGGTAAGAAAGAGACAGGCAGGAAGGGACAGAATAAAAGCAGGCAGGGCGGTTCCGGTGTCCACTCTTTTGTGAAAAGTCAGATGTTAAATTCGTTTCTGGATAAATTTTCAACAGAGAAAGAGTTTCCTCAGGACGGATTGATAGAAGGCACAACAAAAACAGCAAAGGCTGCTGTGATGATGGCGGTGCAGATGATTATGACGGCATTAGCTCCTGTTTTGTTAGGTCTTTTTGCGGTGGTTGGGATTATCGGTGTGATCGTGGTTGCGGTGATCGCAGTAATTTATAATTCACCGTTATCTATCTTTTTTCCGCAGCCGGATACGGGATATGACAGTCCGCGCACCGTGCTTTGTGAATATTACAAGGAATTTAATGATCAGATCATGAAATTGGAAAAGGATGATTATGTCATCACCTATCAAAACACGGAGGATGGTGCTCCGGTGTCTAACTTCAATGATACGCTCATGGTGTATATGGTGAAATATGGAACCGGACAGGCTGGATTTGTGATGGATGAAGAGGGAAAGAAGAATCTGAAAAAGGTGTTTGATGAGATGAATTATTATGATTCTTCCAGCAGCACGGCACAGATTCCGGCAGGGGCATCTTTGGGAGAAGTAGTGACTACCGGATACTGCAGTTGTTCCATCTGCTGCGGTCAGTGGGCGGGAGGTCATACGGCATCCGGAACGGTTCCAAAAGGTAATCATACACTTGCCGTGGATGCCCACAGTCCGAAAGTGCCGATGGGAACAAAGATTGTAATGAATGGTCATACCTATAAGGTAGAGGATACCGGAAACTTTGCAAGATATGGGACGGACTTTGACATTTATTTTGATACTCATGCCGAGGCGCAGGCATGGGGAAAACGGAAAGTAAAGGCATATCTTGCAGATGGTGATGAAAACACGGTTGAGGTTTCCATGTCCGGAACATTGGTGCACAACCTGACTTATGAGGACTATATCGCTCTTGATAAGTTAGATGATGACCAAGTGAAGTTATTAAAAGAAATGATGGATTCGGATCTGTGGGATTCTTACTATGATGTGGCAGGCGGTGGAGCCGTGGCAGAATTTGCCATGACAAAGATCGGGTGCCATTACAGTCAGGAAAGACGATATGAGGAAGGGTACTATGACTGCAGTTCATTGGTGCAGAGACTGTATAAAGAGGTTGGTATCAATCTTCCGGCAACTGCATCCACACAGGGAGAATACTGCTATCAGAATGCCATGATCATCAACAAAAAGGATCTGAAACCGGGAGATCTGATCTTTTATTCGTATAAAGAAAACGGAGAATTTCGGAATATCTCTCATGTAGCAATCTATGTTGGAGATGGAAAGATGGTACATGCAGCGAACGAAAACCGCGGTGTGGTGTTAGATCCCCTTCGGACAAACCATGTGGTATTTTATGCCAGACCGTATTAGTGGCTGGCAGATGGAAAGGAGCAAGTGTAATGAAAGCAGAGGATATGGTAATGGTGATTGAAAACAGAAAGGGACACGAAACAAATTCACTTCTGACTTTTGATGATTTTATAAAGCAGCATATTGTTCCATTTGCGAATGATAAGTTGGAAGCAGTTTTTATGGCAAGGGAACTTATGGACATACGAAGCAAAAAGATTGATTCATGGGCGGATTGGTATCACTCCGCAAATCAGTCATTTTATGCCAGAATCTGTGCAAATAGTCAGGAGATTAGTTATTTTTTGTGTGGAACCTTTAATGATGATAAGAACTTTCGATTTGATGAAGATATCAGCAGTAAAGAATGCTTGGAAGAACTTCGCAGCAGAGGAATGACAACAGATGGAAAGCACACGGTTGGTCAATATTCTTATCAGGAGCTGGGAAGGGATTTGGCTGTTGGAGAGATTCTTCACAACTTTAATGGATGCGATTATAAACTGCTTGAAAGATTTTCGGAGCATAATCTTTTATTGATGGATATCTCTTCAGGACAGTTTTTAGTTGGAATTGATACGAGGTTGTACCTGCGGCAGCCGAAGTTTGCACCAGAGAAGCAGGAGGGTGAGATTGGGATTGAATGGGGACACGGTCTGTATCTGTCCAATATGCCATCAGTGATTGATTTTGCGAGACTCAAAAGAGAGTACAGCAAGCCGTATCAGATCGAGGGCAGGGAGTTTGACATTGAGATCCGTGAAATTTTGTCTCGTGTCGAGAACATCAAGGCAGACACATTGGGAGATGCGATTGATAAGGCAATGGAAATGTATGAACGATCTGAGGTTGTTCTGAATGCAGACGATTATAAGGGAGTGGACTACATTCCTGTGAAGCATACACAGAGATAGGAGGATGGCGTATGAGCGTAGATTATAAAGCAAGAATTATTTACGCCGATGTCATTGATAAGGTTACAAAGACAGAAGAAGCATGGAAAGATGTATGCAGGCTGGCAGGGCAGATCTACCGTTATGAGTTTGATAATGTCTTAATGGTATATGCCCAGAAGCCGTCTGCAACATTGGTGGCAGACTATGATTCGTGGAAAAAGGTAGACCGTTATGTGAAACGGGGCAGCAAGGGGATTGTGGTTTATCCATCAAGGGCACTTAGTAAGTCCTATATCCGGCATGTCTTTGATATCAGTGATACCGGAGGGAGAAAAAGAGAGCTGACATGGAGCCTTGCAGGAGATAATCTGGAGCAGTTTGTCAGTTATCTGGAAGAGACAGGGGCAGTAGAAAAGCATGAGGGGAATCTAAAAAAAGATCGAATGTTTGTTCTGAAAGACTTTACAAAATCGCAAATAGAAGGCATAATAAAAGAAGATTTCAGAGAGCGTTTTTCTGAGGTCGAAACGCTTACAGGGCGTGTGATAATTGGCGAAGAGAAAGAAACGCCGGAGCTTACGGTACGGGAACTGATTTATAATAGTATCCTGTATGTCGTAGGAACAAGATGTGGTTTTGACTTGTCTAGCAAAGAACAAGATTTCAGTCAGATTGTAAATATCAAAAGAGAAGATGATATTTACGCACTTGGTACTCTGGTATGTGACGTCTCCTGTACTGTTCTTAGAAACATTAACCACAGTATATCGCAGATGAAGCGAGAAAGGAGTATGCAGCATGGATACGATCGAGCTGACTTATCACGAAGGGAAGGACGGAATGCTGTATCCGAACATCACAGCGGAGCCGGACACAGGACGGACACTAGGGAAGTTCGGAATCATGGCAGCGGATTATCTGAAGGAGAATTATTACAGCCGTTACCGCAGTCTGATCCGGTTCGGGAGACTGACGGAAGTATTGTCGAAAGTGGAGGAGGAAGCGAACCAGCTTCTGGAGCAGATCATGGAGAAGTATCTGAAAAGCCACAAACCGAAAGATCCGGCATCGACCATGGAGATGTGGGAGATCCGGGAGCAGGGACAGCGGATGGCGGAGGAGATCGTTCTTCACCAGATCGTGAACAAATATCACTAGAAACCGAACAAGAACTGAATAGAGAGCTGAATGAACTGGATTCATTTGGCAGTGAAGAAAGAGAAGTCACTTACCATCAGGCTTCTCTTTTTGATTTTATGGGGACACCTGCAGTCGGACTTCCTGATCGTGCTGCCAGTACATTTATGGATGAACTGAGAGCACAGGAAGAAGCTGCCAGAGCATCGGGAAAATATACCTACCTCAATCCCAAAAAGGAGAAAACCATTCCACATGAATTTGTGGTGCAGACATTGCTTCGTGGCAGTGGATTTCAGAATGGAAAAGAGAGAATTTATGGATTCTATCAGAACATTACAGATAAAAAGGAAAGAGTGTCAGCCATCCGGAAGGAATATGGGCAGGGTGGTGCCGGCTGGCCACTGGAAGGTTACGGACTGCATGGATATGATACCTTTCACGGGAAAGGACTCCGGCTGCAGTGGAGAGATGAGGAAGGCGAAAAGGAAGGTTATGTAAGCTGGACAACCATTGAGGCAGAGATCGGTGCACTGATCTTAACCGGGGACTATTACCAGCCTGTGATAAAGGAGGATATCGAACCGGATTACGAGGAAGAAGATGAAGTCATTGATGCAGAGTATCGGGAGATTTTTGAAGAGGAGGAGCATGAGCTTACCGATGATGAGATTGAGGAAATCTTAGAGGAAGACCGCAGGCGGGCGGATGAACGCTATGAGGCGGAGCATCCCGAAGAATATCCGGCAGAGAATTATCACATGGATTCTTTTACGGAAACCCATGTCGGTCCCAAGGCACGATTTGACTGGAATATCACGGCGATCAAAACCTTGAAAAAGGTGGAGCGTGAACACCGTCCGGCAACGGTAAAAGAACAGGATATTTTAGCCAGATATGTCGGCTGGGGTGGACTGCCGCAGGCATTTGATACGGATAACGAAAGCTGGAAACAGGAGTATGCACAGTTAAAGGAGTTATTAACGGATGCAGAGTATCGGGCGGCAAGAGGAACCGTGACGGATGCGTTTTATACACCGCCGGAGATAGCAGGGGCAATGTATCAGGCATTATCGCAGTTTGGATTCACTAAGGGGAATATTCTGGAGCCGAGCATGGGTATTGGTAACTTTTTCGGAAGTATGCCCAAAGAGATGGAAAGAAACTGTCAGCTATACGGTGTGGAAAAGGATGATATCAGTGGTCGTATTGCAAGGCTGCTGTATCCAAAAGCGGATATTCGGATTGCAGGATTTGAGACGGTAGATTATGAGGATAACTTCTTTGATGCTGTCATTGGAAATGTACCGTTTGGAGATTTCAAACTGTATGACCGCAAGCACAATGCGATGGAGTTTAAGGTACACGATCACTTTGTTGCAAAGTCGATTGATCATGTGCGACCGGGAGGTATTGTGGCGGTAATTACCACAAAGGGAACATTAGATAAGCAGAATAGTACGGTGCGTAAATATCTTGCACAAAGGGCAGAACTCATAGGAGCAATACGACTTCCCAATACAGCTTTTAAGGCAGATGCCGGAACGGAAGTGACCAGTGATATTTTATTCTTTCAGAAACGGGAGAGAAAGATTGTGGCAGAGCCGGACTGGGTACATCTGGGACTGACCGAGGATAAAATCCCGGTCAACAGCTATTTTGTGGAACACCCGGAGATGATCCTGGGGCATATGATACGGGATACGGGCAGATTTGGCGAAAACAGTAATCTGACAGCCTGTGTCAACGATGATCCGAATTTTGACCTGCAGGAAGCACTTTCCCGTGCGGTTTATAATATTCATGCTCAGATCACCGATTTTGAACGCACGGTAGAGGAAGGGGAAGAACCGGAGGAATATCTTCCGGCAGATCCTGATGTGAAGAACTTTACCTATACATTCATTAATGATGTTCTCTATTTCCGGAAGGACTCACGAATGGTCAGACAGGAGGTGGGAGATAAGGTGCTTGAAAGAATTAAGGGCATGGATGCCATACGCACTGCCACAAGATATTTGATCGACATTCAGATGTCCGGGTGCAGTGAACAGGCATTAAGGCAGGCACAGGAGAAATTAAATAACGTATATGATCAATTTATAAAAAAATATGGTTATATCACAGCAAAGGGTAATGCCAGAGCCTTTCGGGACGATGGTGATTACCCTTTACTTTGTTCATTGGAAATGGTGGATGAGGACGGAGTGGTGTCAAAGGCAGATATGTTTACACGGCAGACGATTAAGGCAAAGCAGGCAGTGGATCATGTGGAAACAGCCGTAGAAGCACTGAATTTATCCGTGAATGAGTTTAACAGTGTAAACATCGCATTTATGCTCAGTATTTATCAGCCGGATCTGACAGAAGAGCTATCCAGAGCAAAACTCATTGAGGAGCTGAATGGATTGATCTTCTTAAATCCGATGGAGTATAACGAACACGATCCGGATCATGGATGGGAAACAGCAGACGAATACCTGTCCGGCAATGTCCGGGATAAGCTGCGCCTTGCAAATGCTGTGGCAAAGGAACATCCGGAACTGTTTGCGGACAATGTGGCGGCATTAGAGCAGGTACAGCCGAAAGATCTGGATGCATCTGAGATTGATGTGCGTATCGGAACAACATGGATCGAGCCGGAAGATTATGAAACGTTTATTTTTGAACTTCTTGACACACCACGCCGGTCACGGGCAGTACGGAGTACCTACTATAATTCCGGGATACAGATCCATCTGAATAAATATACGATGGAGTGGTTTATTGAGAATAAGTCATATGACAAATCCTCGGTGGCTGCCAGTAAAACCTATGGTACTTCCCGTATGGATGCCTATACGATCTTTGAGACAACGCTGAATCTCAGAACCGTAACCGTGCGTGACCGCATTGAGGATGGAGATGGCAGATACCATTATGAGATCAATCAGAAGGAAACGATGCTTGCAAGAGAGAAACAGAACCAGATGAAAGAAGCCTTTAAGGAATGGATCTTTGCAGAACCGGAGCGGCGTAATAAGTATGTGAATTATTATAATGAAACCTTTAACAATGTCCGGCTTCGGGAATATGATGGCAGTCATTTGGAATTTCCGGGGATGAATCCGGATATTCATTTGAAGCCACATCAGGTTAATGCGATCGCCAGAGTGCTGCTGGGAGGAAACACACTGTTAGCACACTGTGTTGGAGCAGGAAAGAGCTTTGAGATGATGGCAGCATGTATGGAACAGAAACGGCTTGGTCTTGCAAATAAGACAGCGATGGTTGTGCCAAAGGCATTGATCGGGCAGACGGCAAGTGAGTTCTTAAGGCTTTATCCGTCAGCAAACATTCTGGTGGCAACTGAACGTGACTTTGAAAAGAGCAGGCGGAAACAGTTTATCTCAAGGATTGCGACAGGAGATTATGACTGTATCATTATGAGCCATTCGCAGTTTGAAAAGATTCCTATTTCACCGGAGCGCAAGGAGGCGATGATCCGGAAACAGATTGAGGAGATTGCCCATGCGATTGATGAGATGAAGTCACAAAACAGTGAGCGGTGGACGATCAAACAGATGGAATCACAGAAAAAGCGGCTTGAGGAGCAGATCAAAAAGATGACCTCGGAAGAGAGGAAAGATGATCTGATTACCTTTGAGGAGCTTGGCATTGATTCTATTATGGTCGATGAGGCACATGCATTTAAGAACCTTGCCATCTTTAGTAAGATGAATGTTTCCGGGATTACCGGGACCGGCAGCCAGAGAGCCATGGATATGTTTTTGAAGTGTGAATACATCAACGAGTTAAATGGTGGGAGGGGCATTGTATTTGCAACCGGAACACCGATCAGCAATACGATGTGCGAGATGTATGTCATGCAGAGTTTCCTGCAGAAAGACACCTTGGAGCAGCTAGGCATTTACCATTTTGACAGTTGGGCGGCAAACTTTGGAGAACAGACCACAGCATTAGAGCTTACTGTTGAGGGAAGCGGATTTCGTTTTAAGACGAGATTTAATAAGTTTACAAATCTGCCGGAGCTTATGAATCTGTTCAAAGAGGTGGCAGATATTCAGACAAGGGACATGTTGGATCTGGATGTGCCGGCACTTCGTGGCGGTAAGTATATCATCGTGGAGAGTGAGCCGGACTGGTATGTGAAGCAGGTCATGGAGGAATTTGTTGCAAGGGCAGAGCGTATCCGAAGCGGAGGGGTTGATCCCAGTGAGGACAATTTCTTAAAGATCACTCATGAGGCAAGGCTTCTCGGTACGGATGCACGGCTGTTGATGCCGGATGCACCGAATAATGTTGATGGAAAGCTTAATAAGGTAGTGGAAAATGTGCTGTATGAATACCGGAAAGCAGAGCAGGAGGGTATCATTGGCACACAGCTTATCTTTTCCGATATCGGTACACCAAGATCCGGTTGGAAAGAAGAGATGCTTACCGTTTCATGGGCAGAGGCAGATACCTTTGATGTGTATAATTATCTGAAAACAGAACTTGTAAAGCAGGGTATCCCGGCGGATCAGATTGCATTTATTCATGATGCCAAGACTGACGCTGCAAGGGATGCCCTTTTTCGTGAAATGAGGTCTGGAACAAAGCGGATTCTGATCGGTTCTACCGATAAATGCGGAACTGGTGTTAATGTGCAGACACATCTTACGGCAATGCATCATGTGGATTGTCCATGGAAGCCTTCCTCTATCGAGCAGAGAGAAGGACGAGGCTTGCGGCAGGGAAATGAAAACAGTGAAGTGGCGGTATACCGTTATGTTACGAAAGGAACTTTTGATGCATACAGTTGGAGCCTTGTGGAGAACAAACAGCGTTTTATCTCACAGGTGATGACCAGCAAGTCCATTTCGAGAAGCTGTGAGGATATCGACGAAGCAACATTATCGTATGCTGAGATTAAGGCTGTGGCAACCGGAAATCCATTGATCAAAGAAAAGATGGAAGTGGATAATGAGGTGCAGAGACTCAAGATGTTAAAGGCATCCTATGACAGTCAGCATTACAGCCTGCAGGATCAGTTTATGATCAAATTTCCGAAACTGATCGCTGCGGCAAATGAAAAGCTGAACTGTGTTCATGCAGATATTAAGAAACGGGATGAACAGGTGCTTGCCGCGGATGAGGAGTTTGCCATTAAAGTGGGAAATATGACCTTTCATGAGCGTGTGGATGGCGGCACGGCAGTGTTGGCAGCAGTCAGTAAATGCAAGGTTGGAGAGACAACCGGAATCGGAGAGTACCGTGGTTTTGAGGTGCAGGTGGAGAAAAACTTTATTGGTGTGAATTATCTGATCCTGCATGGGCGAACCGATTATAAGGTGGAATTATCCAACTCCCCGGTGGGATGTATGGTCAAACTGGAAAACTGCTTCAATGGAATGGATGGAAATATTGAATTTCTGGAGAAGAAGTTAGAGCAGTATCAGCGTGATATGGAACAGGCAAAGGCAGAATACGAAAAGCCGTTTGCCTACGAGGAAGAATTGAAAAGCAAGACTGCCAGACAGTTTGAACTCAATACCCAGCTTGATCTGGAGAATAAACCGATCACAGAAGAAAACGGGCAGGAGATCAGTCAGGTGGCAGAGAATGCTTATCCGTATGGAGAAAGGAAGGATTACCGATGAAGAGACGAATAAAAAAGGATATTGTGTTGATTTTACTGGGGGTTGCCATTGTCGCAATCCCCTTTCTTTTGCGGATGAAAGAGCAGGAGAGAAGTAACCGTTATATGAAAGCGTTTGAGGAGGAACAGAATGAAGAGAAGCAGAACAAAAAAGATCATAAAAAGAAAGATTCCCTTTTATTGCAGGAGGGTGTTATCGGGATTATTGAAATACCGAGCTTAGATATTAAATATCCGGTATTTGAAGGAGCCGACAGCGTGCAGCTTAATGAGGGCATTGGTCATATGACAAATACGACAGAGCTTTGCGGGAAAGGTAACTGTGTCCTTGCCGGACATAATGGCAGCCGCCGGGGAGTGTATTTTACTTATCTATGCAACATTGAAGCCGGGGCAAAGGTGTTTCTTACGAATAAGAGCAGGGAAAAGCACGAATACACGGTAACAGAGACAAAAGTCGTAAATCCCTACGATGAGAGGGTGACAGAGCCGACCGCAGGAGAGAGCCTGACGCTTTTTACCTGTGCCAACCACGGTACCAACCGTTTCGTCGTGAAATGCGAGCCGGTGAAGGAGACAGACGATCAGGCGATTACAGAAGAAAGGAGTCAGTGATATGGAGAAATATAATATCATTTATGCGGATCCGCCGTGGAAATATGAACGGCAGAAAGGGGAGGGGGTGGCTGCAGACAGGTACCAGACTATGGCGATTCAGGATATCCGGAGCATTCCGGTCGATAAGATTGCTGCGGATGATGCAGTGTTGTTTTTGTGGGTGACTTTTCCGAAGCTTAGGGAGGGACTTTCGGTGATCGACAGCTGGGGATTTCAGTATAAGACCTGCGCTTTTAACTGGATCAAACAGAACCCGAAATCAGATTCGTTCTTCGTGGGACTTGGTTTTTGGACAAGGAGTTGCTCGGAAATCTGTCTGCTGGCAACCAAGGGACACCCTCACAGGGCATCCCCGAATGTCAGACAGCTTTGCATTGCTCACCGCATGCAGCACAGCAAAAAGCCGGATGAGATCAGAGACAGAATCGTGGAGCTTTGCGGAGATCTTCCTCGAATCGAGCTGTTTGCCAGAGAGAGGTATGAAGGTTGGGAGTGTCTTGGAAATGAGATCGACGGCAGGGATATCCGGGAAGCAATCAACGCACTGCTGTGTGGTAATCAGTAGCAGGACAGGCAGAAACAATAAGACAGCAACACGCCACGGCAGGAAAGGGAATGCTGTGGCTGTATCATGAAAGGAAAGGTGTTAATGTGAAAAATACTGGTGATGCAGTATTTTATCACAAGCCCATACAAGTAAGGGCTGGCTATTTGCTTCTGAGCGAAGGCAAATAGCTTGATGGCAAAAGTGAAATCGCCTGCGCGAATTTCACTTCGCCTCTTCGTAGTAAACGCTCGGAAAAGAGGATATATATGAATATGGAGATTACAGTAAATCAGTTAGAAAAAAGAGAGGGAAACCTCCGTGCATTTGCATCGGCGGTGTTTGATGAAAGCTTTAAGGTCAGCAATATCGCAGTGATCGAGAACAAGAATGGTCAGTCCTTTGTATCCATGCCGAGGTATGCGAGCAGCAAAGATGACAGCGGATATAAGGATATCTGCCATCCGATCACAAAGGAATTTCGGGAACAGCTCTATGACGGGATCTTAAAGGCTTATGAACAGGTACAGCAGGAGGAAGAGAACCGCCTGCAGCTTAAGATATATGAGGCAGATAAGGATAAGAAAACGGAATTAAAGTTTCAGGTGAAAGCGGTACCGTTTGAACGGGACGGAAGCAATCTCAAGGGACTTGCCAGGATCTATCTGGAGGACTGTTTCGTGATCAACAATGTATCGCTTTTACAGGGGAAGAATGGACTCTTTGTAGCGATGCCGTCCTATAAGACGAAACAGACCGATGAACAGGGGAAGAGTATCTATCAGGATATCTGCTTTCCGGTGACAAAGGAATTTCGGGAACAGCTCTACGGTGCAGTAAGAAAGTCCTTTGAGGAAAGTAAGGAAAAGCAGAAAAGCGGTGAGGAAAAGGAACAGACAAAACCAAGTGCCGGGCATGACGGCTGGCAGGAGGCAAGGGATACACCGTTTCGATAAGATGATATAAGACAGAAGAGGGAGCATCCTGTGGAGAGATTCATGGGATGCTTTTTGCAAAGTATAATATATTTGTTGTCTTTATTAAGGGATTACGATATTATACTGGTAGATATTTTGTGCGGTATTGCCTTAAGTTAGTTCAGGGGGAAAATAGATATGAAATATGATATTTTTATAAGCTATCGTCGTGAGGGTGGTGAAGCATTAGCTTGTTTTCTGTATGAAAAACTTAAAAATACAGGATGCAATGTATTTTATGATGTTTCATCTTTGCGTCAGGGAAAATATGATGAAAAATTGTTGGAAGTAATTAAAGAGTGTAAAGATGTGATTGTCATTTTATCGCCTGAAAGCATGAAGAGATGTTGTGAATCAGATAATGATTGGGTTCGGAAAGAAATATCGACAAGTTTAATGTATGGAAAAAATATTGTTCCAGTTAAAATGAGATCCTTCGAGTGGCCAATGGAGCTGCCTGAGGAAATAAAAGCTTTTCGTAAAATCAATTATGTCACTGCGAATATGGAATACTTTGATGCATCATATGATAAAATATTATCAATGTTGACAACACCTCAAAGTATGTCGTTGATTAATCGGAGCTATTGGATTGTGTATTATTCTTTTTTGGAATTAATGGATAAGAAAAGGATTGTATCGAAAATAACATTTACGGAATCTGGTACAATTATGTTGAGGCATCATCAGTATGTGTGAAAGAAATATGACTGCCTCAGGTCATATTTCTTTCCTTATTCTGCCTTAGTTATTTTTTATCAGGCAGATATATTA
>CADAKW010000057.1 GCA_902788645.1 uncultured Lachnospiraceae bacterium | reverse complement strand
ACAGCTTCACGGTTTTATCAGACATTCTGAGGCAAAAATCTATATTCATTTCCCTGAGACATAAGAAATATTATGGGCACAGCAATATGCCGTATGTGCAAAGTTTGAGTAATATACAAAAGGAGACAACATATGAGATATCCAGATAGTTTACCGGCAGGCGGCACCATTGGCTGTATTGCCCCATCCTTCGGCTGCAATATCGAGCCTTACCGGAGTGGCTTTGACAATGCATTAAAGACCTGGCAGCAGATGGGCTACCGTACGGTGCTGGGTCCAAACTGCTATGAGGGAAGTGGGATCGGTATCAGCAATACCCCGGAGAAATGTGGGGCAGAGGTCAATCACTTCTTTACGGAGGAGGATTGCGACATCATCCTTTCATGTGGTGGTGGAGAATTGATGTGTGAGGTGGTTTCCTACATTGATTTTGAACGGATCGCCAGAGCGAAGGCAAAATGGTATATGGGATTTTCTGACAATACCAACCTGACCTTCCTGCTGCCGACGCTGTGCGATACGGCTGCGATTTACGGTCCCTGTGCGCCGGCATTTGGTATGAGGGAATGGCATCCGGCGCTGCAGGATGCGTGGAATCTGCTTTCCGGCAGGATAACAGAGGTACATGGGTACCCTCTCTGGGAGAAGGAATCCCTGAAGGATGAGGAGCATCCGTTGGAGCCGTACCATGTGACAGAAGAAAAGAAGCTGGTGATCTATGATGGAACAGGCAGACGTGTGGTAGGAGAAGGTCTGTCGTTCCGGGGACGTTTGATCGGCGGATGCCTTGACTGTCTGGATACATTAGTGGGAACAAGATTTGACCGTGTCAGTGCATTTAATGAGCGGTATCAGGAGGACGGCATCATCTGGTTTATGGAGTCCTGTGATCTAAATCCCATGGGGATCCGGAGGGCTCTCTGGCAGTTGAAGGAGTCAGGATGGTTCCAATATGTGAAGGGGTTCCTGATCGGCAGACCCTTATGCTTTGGGGAGGAGTTTCTGGGACTGGATCAGTATGAAGCGGTATACGGAGTGCTGAAGGAATACCATGTGCCTGTGATCATGGATGTGGATCTTGGCCATCTGCCGCCATCCATGCCGGTGATCAGCGGAGGCTTTGCGGAGGTGTCTCTGGAACAGGCGGATGGCAAAACAGAGATCGGGATCAAATATTTATAAATATTTAATATAATTTATCTGTGTCGTATATTGACGTAGAATGAAAAGAGGAATATACTTCAAAATTGAATAGTTCAATTTTGAAGTATATTTTGTTTTTGGAGGAATCAAATGAAGGATTATTTGTGTGAAGCAGAGGATTTTCATCGTTTTTTTGAAAAAGCCAGTGAGCAGGTCTGCCGGAAGTATGAGATTACCGTGACCGGTCTGCAGATACTGACATTTCTGGGGAACAACCCTGACAGAAATACGGCGAAGGATATCTGCAGCTGTCGTTTTATTAAAAACAGCATTGCATCTATGACCATTGATAAGCTTGCAAACAGGGGTTATATCATACGGGAGAGCGATTCGAAGGACCGGCGGATACAGAGGCTGAGACTGACGGAGCAGGCAATGCCCATTGTGAAGGATGGGCAAAGGATGCGGGAACAGTTTACAGAGCTGATCTTTGAAGATTTCAGCCGGGAGGAAATTGATCTGTTTTTGTCGATGATCGACAGGATCTGTGATTCTGTGAGGCGAAGAGTAGACAGCTACAACGACAACAAAAAGGAAGGAAAAGGAGAATAATCATGCCAAAATTTAGTGTAAAAAGACCATATGTGATCCTGGTGGCGGTTGTGATGGTGCTGGTGCTTGGCGGTGTCAGCTTCAGTAAAATGACCACAGATCTGCTGCCCAATATGAACATGCCATATATGGTTGTTATCACAACATATCCGGGAGCGTCTCCGGAAAAGGTGGAGTCAGAGCTTACGGATGTCATTGAAAATGGCGTCGGCACCGTAAACGGTGTCAAGGAAGTTAACAGTACATCAAGCGAAAATTACAGTATGGTTATGCTGCAGTTTGAGGATGATACCAATATGGACAGCGCCATGGTTAAGGTGACTTCGGCAGTCAATCAGCTTGATCTGCCGGACAATGTGGATAATCCTATGGTTATGGAGATTTCCATGGATATGATGTCCACGATGATGGTCAGCGTGGATTACAAGGGAAAAAAGGGATATGAGCTGACCCAGTATGTGCAGGACAAGATCATTCCGGAGCTGGAGCGTCAGGACGGAGTAGCAAGTGTCAATGCTTCCGGTCTGGTGGAGAAGTCCGTGGAGGTAAAGCTCAACCAGGACAAGATTGATGATGTCAATGGAAAGATTCTGGAAAAGACCGACAGCACCCTCAAGGATGCACGCAAAAAGATCGACGATGCCCAGAAGAAGCTGGATGATGGCAAGAAAAAGCTGGAGGAGCAGAAGGAAAGCTTAAGTGAACAGCAGACGGATAAGAGCAATGAGCTGGCCAAATTCAGTAAAATGATGGATCAGGCAATGGCGAACAAGGAGGCATATTCTTCTCAGGTAACCAGTCTCAAAGCGAGCCAGACAGCCTTAAATGCGGAGCTTGCCGCTTATAAGAAGAATAAGATCGAGGCATCCTACGATCAGATCAATGATTCCTTTGCGGCAGCCAGAAAGTCTCTGGAGTCCGGGGACGGCTACAAGGCAATCTACGATCAGGTATATCAGCAGGTTCTGATCGCGGCAGTGCAGAATGCCATGGATCAGAGCGGTACGAAAACTACCGTTACAGCAGACAACGTGAATCATTTGCTGAGTCAGCTGGGAAGTGCGGCGGATGAGATCAAAAAAGCGGCTGCCCAGACCGCAGAGACAACCACGAAGCAGCAGGCAGAGAAGCAGCTGGAGAGTATTCCGGCAGATGTGAAGGATGCTCTTGATCATCCGGATAAATTAACAGCAATGCAGGATATGATGAAACAGCAGGGTCAGGCAGATGCGGCAAAGAATCTGACCAAGAAGAATCTGCAGACCATGTATGACATTGTCAATACAAGGATTCCACAGATCAACACAGAGCTTGCCAATCTGAAGATCAAGATCAAGACAGCCGAGGCGGTTTTGGCACAGGTGGAGAAATCCATTAAAAAGGCAGAGGGCAAATATGAGCAGGTAGAGGCCGGAAAGATTACGGCAGCAGCGGCATTTGGTGCTGCCAATGCCCAGATCGCTTCTGCAGAGAGTACGCTGGATAACAGCAGCAAGGAGTTAGAGAAGGCGAGAAAGTCTTATGAGAAGTCAAGAAAAGAAGCGTTAAAGAAGGCAAATCTGGATCAGCTTCTGACCCAGGATCAGTTGTCCAATATCCTGACCGCAGAGAACTTCTCCATGCCGGCCGGTTATATCAGCGAGGATGGAACGCAGTACCTGATCAAGGTTGGTGATGAATATAACAATATCAAGGAACTGAAAAATACACTTCTCACCAACATCAAGGATATTGGAGATATCCGCCTGAGCGATGTGGCAGATGTAACGGTGATCGATAACTCAGACGACAATTATGCAAAGGTAAACGGCAATGATGCCATTATTCTGAGTATTTCCAAATCAAGTACCGCAGGAACCTCTGCCGTGTCCAAACGATGCGGACAGAAGATTAAAGAATTACAGAAGGAGGATAAAAATCTCCGTTTTGTAAATCTGATGGATCAGGGCGATTACATTAAGATCATTATCAATTCTGTATTGTCCAATCTGATCTACGGAGCGCTTCTGGCAGTTGTGGTACTGATGCTGTTTTTGAAGGATGTAAGACCGACGGTCGTTGTGGCATTCAGTATTCCGCTGAGTGTACTGTTTGCGATCGTATTAATGTACTTCTCCAACATTACCATGAACATCATTTCTCTTTCCGGTCTGGCACTGGGAGTAGGTATGCTGGTGGATAACTCCATTGTCGTCATAGAGAATATATACCGTCTGCGCAATAAGGGTGTGCCGGCGGCAAGGGCGGCAGTGATGGGAGCCAATCAGGTGGCAGGAGCTATCTTCTCCTCTACGCTGACCACGATCTGTGTATTCCTTCCGATCATCTTTACGGATGGACTGACCAGATCCATTATGCAGGATATGTGTCTGACCATTGCATACAGTCTTTCCGCCAGCCTGGTGGTTGCGCTGACGGTTGTGCCAAGTATGAGTGCGACAGTTCTCAAAAAGGAAAATACAAAGAAGCATCGTTTCTTTGATGCTGTATTAAATGTCTATGAAAAGGCGGCACGTTTTTCTTTGTCCCATAAGGCAGTAGTACTGGTGGGATCTCTGGTACTCCTGATATTCTGTGTGATCCAGGTATTCCGTATGGGCATCGTTATGATGCCGGATATGGCAAGCGAGCAGATGTCTATCTCGGCAACGATGCCAAAGGAGAATTCTACAAAAGAGGATCATGAGACAGCAGATCAGATTCTGGATCTTGTCAGCAAAACGAAAGGGGTAGACACGGTGGGTGGTGTTATGACATCCGGAACATCTATGATGTCAACGGACGACAAGTCCTACACCTTTGAGGTTCTTCTGGATAAGAAATATGCACGTAAGAATAAGCAGATTGCAGCAGAATTAGAGAATAAGCTGAAAAAGCTTACGCTGGATGACTACACGGTATCGGCATCTAATATGGATATGTCCAGTATGCTGGGATCCGGTCTGAATATTGAAATATCCGGTAAGGACAACGACAAACTGATCAAGATCAGTGAAGATATTATGAAGATCGTTGGTAAGCAGAAGGGCTTTAAGGATATTACCAATGAGCAGGAAGAAGGAGATACCGAATATGTCGTCACGGTAGATAAGGACGAGGCGATGAAATGCGGACTCACGGTGGCTCAGGTTTATCAGGAGCTGGCATCTGCACTCGCCACAGAGAAGGACTCCACGAAGATTACCGTAGAGGATCAGCAGTACAATGTAAAGATCGTGGATGAGCGCGATGAGCTGGATACCCAAAATCTGTCCGATTACGAGTTTGAAACAGCCAAGATGAATGACAAGGGCAAGGAAGTTACAAAGACATACAAGCTCAGCAAGTTTGCGAAGATCACAAAGGGAAAGAGTGTTGAGAGTCTTTCCAGAAGAAATCTGGTAAATTATGTATCTGTGAAAGCGGATGTCGAGGATGGATATAATGTGGCGCTGCTTAGCCGTAAGCTGCAGAAGGAGATTGACAAATACGATCTTCCGTCAGGCTATACCATTGATATGGGTGGCGAGACGAAGACCACCAATGAGATGGTCAAGAATATGCTTCTGATGATCACGCTTGCCATTGTATTTATTTATCTGATCATGGTAGCGCAGTTCCAGAGTCTGCTGTCGCCGTTTATCGTTATCTTTACGATTCCGCTGGCATTTACCGGTGGTCTGATCGCTTTGCTGATATCCGGACAGGAGCTTTCCATGATGGCACTTATGGGCTTCCTGGTACTTTCCGGCGTCGTGGTAAACAACGGTATCGTATTTGTGGATTATGTCAATCAGCTTCGTCTTGACGGAGTGGAAAAGAGAGAGGCTCTGATCGAGACAGGCGTTACCCGTATGCGTCCAATTTTAATGACGGCATTGACGACCATTCTTGCAATGAGTACAATGGTATTTAGTCACGATACCGGTTCGGATATGAGCCGTGGTATGGCGATCGTTACCATAGGTGGTCTTGCTTATGCAACATTGATGACGTTGTTTGTAGTACCTGCATTGTATGATATCTTCTATCGTAAGAAGGAAATGAAGCGGGTAGATCTTGGAGATGAGGCGACCTTGCGTGACCGTGACGAGTAAAACGGAATGAAACGGGGGAGACTATGTCAGAGTATCAGATGACGATGCCTCAGGAGGTTGTCAGGATCATAAATACATTAGAGCAGCATGGCTATGAGGCGTATGCCGTCGGAGGCTGCGTGCGTGATGCGATGCTGGGAAGAGAACCGGAGGACTGGGATATTACCACGTCCGCCAAACCGCTGGAAGTAAAAGGGCTGTTCCGCAAAACCATTGATACGGGGCTGCAGCATGGCACCATCACCGTTATGGTAAACGGAGAGGGCTATGAGGTAACCACTTACCGGATCGACGGGGAGTACGAGGATGGACGCCATCCGAAGGAGGTGGCGTTTACCACCAGCCTCCGGATGGATCTGGAGCGCAGGGATTTTACCATCAATGCCATGGCATACAATGACCGTTCCGGTCTGGTGGATGAGTTTGACGGTGTCGGGGATCTGAAACGTGGTGTGATCCGCTGTGTGGGAGATGCCGGTCAGCGTTTTGACGAGGATGCCCTTCGGATGCTCCGGGCGGTACGTTTTTCCGGACAACTGGGATTTACGATCGAGGATGCGACGTTGCAGGCGATGGAGCAGAGAATACAAAATCTGCAAAAGATCAGTGCGGAGCGGATCCGTGTTGAAATGACGAAACTTTTAATTTCTCCGAATCCGGGAAGATTCCGGGTGGCGTATACATCGGGAATGACAGGGGTATTTTTGCCGGAGTTTGATCGTATGATGACATGTGATCAAAAGAATCATCATCATTGTTATACAGTGGGAGAGCACTGTATGCACAGCGTGGAAGTGATGCAGAAGTTTATGGCAGGAATGCTTCCGGAGTCGTTGTCTCCTTATGCCGCAGAGCGGATCTCACAGATCTGTGGCAGTCTCAGCAAAAAAAAGTATACGATGCTTGTGCTCGCCATGCTTCTTCATGATGTGGCAAAGCCGGAGGTGATGACGGTGGATGAGCAGGGAGAGGGTCATTTCTTTGGCCACCCGGAACAGAGTGCAAAAACTGCCGGCAAGGTTCTGAAACGTCTGACCTACGATAATGAAACCATAGACACGGTGGTGCGCCTGATCCGTTATCACGATTACCGGATGGAAACCACGATGAAGTCTGTACGCAGGGCTGCATCTAAGATTGGCAGAGATATCATGTGGATGGAGTTTGTGGTGCAGTATGCAGATGTGCTGTCCCAAAGTCCGCAGACAATCCCGGAGAAGTTAGAAAAGCTGGATCAATGTATGGAGAAGTATCAGGAGATCGAAGCCAAAAGCCAGCCTCTTTCGGTGAAGGATCTGGCGGTCAACGGCAGGGATCTGATCCGGGCGGGAATTGCACCGGGACCGGGACTTGGGCAGAAGCTCTCGCAGCTTTTGGATCTGGTACTGGAGGAGCCGGAGCTAAATACAAGGGAACAGCTCTTGGAAAAAATCAAAGAGTAACATGCTCTTTGATTCCGCGATTCCGCTGCAAAAAAATTAAAAAAGGCAGTGGCAGTACTGATGGCGGCACTGATGATGGGAAGTGCAGTGGAAGACAACATCAGTAAGCAGGTGGCAGATCTTACCCAGGGGGAAAACTACAGTATATAGCTCTGCTTATTTTAGGAAAGTCAACTATTGCGAGAATCTCTTTTTTAAATTCAAATGTATATTTTGCCATAAGAAATTGACTTCACAAAAGTTAAATCTTTATACAATCTTAATACAGAATCAGAGACTCTTATACCATCTTTGGAAGCAATTATATATAATAAAAATAGCACAAGGATAGCAGTATTTAGAATTAATAATAAGGAGTGCTGATTATTTATGCCAGAAAAAACATATAAGAAAAAACATCTGACATCCTTTCAGTTAATTATTCTGGGGTTTGCAGGAGTGATCCTTTTGGGAACCGTTCTACTGATGCTTCCGTTTTCTACTTTGGATAAAGTACCAACTCCATTTCATGAGGCTCTTTTTACAGCCACTTCCGCAGTATGTGTGACAGGTCTTGTGGTGAAGGATACTGGAAGCTACTGGTCCATGGCAGGCCAGACGGTTATTCTTGTACTCATACAAATTGGCGGGCTTGGCGTGGTAACGGTGGCAGCATCTGTCTCCATTCTTTCCGGGAAAAAAATATCTCTTATGCAAAGAAGTACTATGCAGGATGCAATATCAGCACCTAAAGTGGGTGGAATTGTCAGACTAACAAGATTTATTTTAAAGGGGACATTTCTGATGGAAGCTGCCGGGGCACTGTTGTTACTGCCTGCTTTTTTACCTGATTATGGTGGAAAGGGAATCTGGATGTCAGTCTTTCATTCAATCTCTGCTTTTTGTAATGCCGGGTTTGATATTCTGGGAACGGCTGACAATCCATTTCCTTCCTTGACCGGGTATTCTGGAAATGCCCTTGTAAATGTGGTAATTATGCTGTTGATCATTGTAGGAGGGATTGGTTTTCTCACTTGGGATGATATTTATACGAATAAATTGATATTTAAACGTTATCGTATGCAAAGCAAGATTATTCTGATGACTACTGCAGGTCTGATCTTGTTTCCTACAGTTTTTTTCTTCGTCTGTGATCTGAAAAATCTATCTGCAGGAAAACGTCTGTTAGCTGCGGTGTTCCAATCGGTAACGACAAGGACAGCAGGATTTAATACGATAAATATTTCAAAGATGAGTGAGGCTTCAAAAGCAGTTATGATTCTGTTGATGCTAGTCGGTGGTTCGCCGGGTTCTACAGCAGGTGGAATGAAAACGACAACATTCACGGTGCTTATTTTAAATGCAATTGCGACATTTCGAAGCCGGGAAAATGTAGGGGCTTTTGGACGAAGATTGGAATATCATGTAATAAAAAATGCTGCAACGATAGCTATGCTTTATTTTACCCTGTTTTTTTGTGGTGGAATCGCAATCAGCGTATACGAAGGTCTTCCGCTTTTAGATTGCCTGTATGAAGCTGCTTCAGCTGTAGGTACGGTAGGACTGACACTGGGGATTACACCGGGACTTCACGTTTTTTCACAAACTGTGCTGATTATACTAATGTATCTGGGACGTGTGGGTGGTCTGACCTTAATTTATGCGGTGTTTTCCGGAAGAGATAAGGGGAATGCAAAACTGCCCTTGGAGAAGATTACAGTTGGATGAGAAGGAGAAAGATAAAATTATGAAAAATGTATTGCTTATTGGACTTGGAAGATTTGGAAGGCATATTGCTATGCAGTTAAGCCAGCTGGGACATGAAATTATGGCGGTTGACTGGAATGAAGAAAGAGTGGGCGAAGTACTGCCGTTTGTGACCAATGCACAAATCGGTGACAGCACTAATGCGGAATTTTTACGCTCCCTTGGGATTGGAAACTATGATATCTGTTTTGTGGCCATTGGGGGAAGTTTTCAAAATTCCCTTGAAACAACGTCACTTCTAAAAGAGTTGGGAGCAAAACTGGTAATCTCCAGGGCTGAACGTGATGTTCAGGAAAAATTTCTTTTACGCAATGGTGCCGACAAAGTGGTTTATCCCGAAAAACAGGTTGCCAAATGGGCCTCTATCCGTTACACAGATGATCATATCCTTGACTATATGGAGGTGGATGCGTCCCATGCAATCTTTGAGGTAGAAGTGCCAGAAGGATGGGTTGGAAAGACGGTAGGTGAGCTGGATGTCAGGAAACGTTACAACATTAATATTCTGGCGGTAAAGGATGAAGGGGAATTCAGTATTGCAATTTCCCCGGATACATATTTTGCGGCGAATAATAAATTACTGGTGTTAGGAGAATACAGGGCACTTCAGAAATGCTTCCATATATAATTAAGTTGCCAGAGAGACTGATAAAGAGGTGATGGTAATGGTACAGGGAATGCTAGCGGTTTCTGTATTTTGCATGTTTGGGGTTGGGTTTTATATTGCCTATAAAATAGATCAGTTTTTGGATATCATCCAGGAAACTGTCAAAGATAAATCGGAAGGGGAAAATACATCACTTAAGATACTGTTTTTAAACGATATTTCGGATGATGAATTGTTAAAAGAGGTTCACGAGTGTAAAAGCCTATATAAAGAAGCAGAAATTATGATTTTTGATAGACAGGCTGAAGAAGCAGAAAAGATTTTGACCATAACACAGTCACATGATATAATTTCCAAAACGGCAGAAAAAGGGGATAGGCAGGATGAATCAGAAAATTGAAGATGATACTCAAAAGGCAGATGACCATATTCTTGTTTGTCTGTCCGCAGCACCCTCGAACCTAAAAATAGTAAATACAGCAGCAAAGATGGCAAATGCGTTGCAGGCTCGTTTTACAGCTCTGTATGTGCAGACCGGTACAAAAGCAGAAGCTATGGATAAAGAAAAGCTGGAAGAACATATCCGGTATGCGGAAAAACTTGGGGCAGAAATAGTAATGACTCATGGGGAAAATGTGCCCGTACAGATCGCAGAATACGCCAGACTTTCCAGCGTTACAATAATTGTTATCGGACAAAGCAATGCCAGACGAAATCACTTTTTTAGCAAATCAACTCTGACGGAAAAGCTAATTGAAATTGTACCGGACATTGATATCCATATTATTCAGGATGCGGTAAAAAATAGAACCTATTCAAAACGGTCATTTACAGAGCCTGTGGAAAAACCATCTGCAAAAGACTATGTCCTGACAGCTTTTATATTTGCAGTATGCACCTTGATCGGTCTGTTATTCCAAAAATTGGATTTTACGGATACAAATATTGTAACTATATACATTCTGGGGGTTTTGCTTACTTCAATTGTGACAGATGGATATTTTTGCAGTATAGCCGGATCTTTTTTAAGCGTATTCTTATTTTGTTTTTTTCTCACAGAGCCGAGAATGTCTTTTCAGACGTATGCGGTGGGATATCCGGTAACATTTCTTATCATGCTTATTTCGTCCGTGCTTACTGGAACACTTGCGGCAAAACTGAAAACACATGCTAAACTGTCCGCACAGCTTGCTTTCCGTACACAGGTTCTGTTTGACACAGATCGCCTGCTGCAAAGGGAAAAAGGAGCAAAGGAGATCCTTGGGGTTACCTGTACACAGCTGATTCGCTTATTAAACCGTAATATTACAGCATATATTGTGAAAAATGGAACTTTATCAGAGGGAAAACTTTTCTCCGGGGAAAAAGAAAATATTGAAGATTTTTTAACACAAGAAGAGCAGAATGCAGCCAGATGGACCTATGAAAACAGACAGCATGCTGGTGCATCCACACACCATTTTCCCCAGGCCAAATGTTTATATCTGGCAATCCGAAGTGGGAATAATGTTTATGGCGTAATTGGGATACCGATGCAAAAAGAAACACTGGATTCTTTTGAATACAGTATTCTGCTTTCTGTAATAAATGAATGTGCACTTGCCATGGAGAACGCACAAAATGCTATGGAGAAAGAGAAAAATGCGGTTTTAGCCAAAAATGAGCAGCTCCGTGCAGATCTTCTCCGTGCAATCTCTCATGATCTTCGAACCCCGCTCTGCTCCATTTCCGGCAATGCGGATATGCTTCTTAGCAACAACGACCGCTTGGACGAAGCTACTAGGCATCAGATTTACACCGACATCTATGATGATTCTGAATGGTTGATCGGAGTTGTGGAGAATCTTCTTTCTATTACCAGGCTGAATGATGGAAGATTGAAATTTAAATTTACGGATCAGCTTTTGGATGAAGTGATTGCAGAGTCACTTCGACATATTAGCCGGAAACATGATGATTATAAAATTATGGCAGACTGTGAAGAACTTGTTCTTGTACGTATGGATGTACAGCTTATTATACAGGTTCTGGTGAATTTAATTGATAACGCAATAAAATATACGCTGCCAGGTTCTGTAATCTGCATTCGGGGAATCAAAACAGAGGGAAAAGCACAGATAAGTGTAGAGGATAACGGTCCTGGAATTCCGGAAGAAATGAAGCCGCATATTTTTGAGATGTTTTATACAGGGAAAACAACAGTTGCAGATAGTCGCCGGAGTCTGGGACTTGGTTTGGCACTTTGCCATTCTATCATAGAAGCACATAACGGAACTTTAACCCTTACGGATCATGCTCCCCATGGGTGCAATTTTATTTTTACTTTACCCTTAAGTGAGGTGACATTAAATGAATAAAACATTAATACTTGTGGTTGAGGATGACAGGCCTATACGTAACCTGATCATTACTACATTAAAAACACATGACTATAAATATCTGGCAGCAGAAAACGGATCTTCAGCTATTCTGGAGGCTTCGTCTCATAATCCGGATATTGTTCTTCTGGATCTGGGTCTCCCGGATATAGAAGGAGTAGAGGTAATAAAGAAAATTCGGACCTGGTCGAATATGCCGATTATTGTGATCAGTGCCAGAAGTGAGGATGCGGACAAAATAGAAGCACTGGATGCAGGGGCTGATGATTATATTACAAAACCATTTTCAGTGGAAGAATTACTTGCACGTATCCGTGTCACTCAGAGGAGGCTTGCCATAGCACAGGCTGGGGATCAGTTGGAAACCTCTATTTTTGAAAATGGGGGATTAAAGATAGATTATACGGCCGGCTGTACATATCTGAAGGGAGAAGAACTACATTTGACACCTATTGAGTATAAGTTGCTCTGCCTTCTATCCCGCAATGTGGGCAGGGTACTGACACATACCTATATTACCCGGCAGATTTGGGGACGATGTTCGGAAAATGATGTTGCGTCTCTTAGAGTTTTTATGGCAACACTGAGAAAAAAACTAGAACCTGAGAAAACCGGAGAAAAATATATCCAGACGCATATTGGTATTGGATATCGTATGCTTAGAATTGATAATACCATACAAAATATGCACCCAGATCAATCAGAGGATCATAGAATTTTTCAGAGGTAATGATTCATAGTTTGCACTGGTATAGCAGCAGGAGATACCATAGATTAACTTCTTTAATTATAAGTACTCAAACTTCCCACATCAAGAACTATAATGTGCCCAGACTGTTTCTGATGTTCCGGGGTATTGAATATGATTTTTGGCTTTTAAGGGTCTGAATACCCGGAGCTGTGTCTGGAAATTGCCTTGTCACTAACGGCTTGTGGGAAGTCTGATTGCTTTGCTGTTTCGATGTTCGATGAACGTGTCTTCCCGTACTCGCCTCAGGGGGGATTCAGGTATTTCAAAGGGCACTTTCGCACCCGCTGGTGTTTACGCTGCGTCTTTTGCAGCGTTATGCACCACTGCGTGGTGCGACGTAGCGGGAGCGTGCCCACTGAAATAACTGAGCCCGCCCTGGAG
>CADAKW010000056.1 GCA_902788645.1 uncultured Lachnospiraceae bacterium | reverse complement strand
GCGTCACTATCCAAAAACTAAAATATCTGCAATTTTCAAGGTTCTAATTGAGCCTTTTTTCTTGGCTCGTTTTTTTCATATGTCACTTGACACTATCACTCTTCTGATATATTTGTCCGGCACTCAAACTCAACAGCGCTTTTCCTCCATAACACCGGAATCCAATGCCTTTTGCTGCTTTTCCCGTTCTCTTGCCGCCTTGCTGTAAACACAGCCGCAGTAATCCTGCCGGTACAGCTGATACTCCGCTGACAGTTCAATGGACTTCAGATAACCGCCCTTTTTCTTAAAATCCGATACCAGATAAGGAATATCATACTCCTGCGCCAGCCGCAGCCCGATCTCATTGAGCTTTGCCGCATTTTTGTGAGGGCTGACAGAAAGCGTGGTGGTAAAGTAGTCAAAACCATGCTCCTTTGCATACTCTGCCGCCTTCCTCTGCCGCAGCTCATAGCAGGCAAAACAGCGCTCTCCTCCCTCCGGAAGCTGCTCCATTCCCTTTGCCATAGCAAGAAATACCTCCGGCTCATATGCCCCTTCCACAAATGAAATAGGATACTTTACCGGAAGCTCTCCAAGAAGCCTCCGCTGCTCCTTCACTCTTTTCTGATACTCTGCCTGTTCTGTGATATTGGGATTATAATAATAAATTGTAATATGAAAATACTCTGCCAGATAGGAAAGGCAGTAACTGCTGCAGGGAGCACAACAGCTGTGCATTAACAGCTTCGGCACTCTTTCTTCCTTTTGGAGACAATCAATGATCTGATCCAGCTCCCTCTGATAATTCACTTTATTCATATCTACATTCACACCTTTCCGGAAATCCGTCTGCCGGAATCACATACCTGATCTGTCATTCCACAGTCGTCCGACTTCTGCGATCATTGATCCGACACTTTTTTATGGTTCTTCGCCGCCTGATCCGGCACAAACGCACTGAGCAGAACCGTCTGTTTTACCTTCTGATCCGTAAGGCCCCACTGTGAGCGGAGCACCCCCGGTACATAGGTAAAAAAGACGTTGCCAAGTAACATACACAGGATAAATACCCAGAAAAACCCCAGAATCCCTCCTGCCAGCTTATTCATGGTACCAAGCACCGGTATATGATCCACAAGCTTTAATGCCCGGATGGCGTGCAACAATACAAACTGTAACACCGCAAACACCACAAAAAACACAACAGAATACGCAATGCCCTCCGCCGCCGGTTCCAGAGCCTGTCCCGCAAGCTGTGCCAGCGTACCGCTTCCCATCTGCTTCTCAAGCACCGGCATAAATACCGTCTGTGCCAGCATCTTTTTCAGTGTTCCGGCCGCCAGAACTGCCCCTATATATGAAGCAACCATTGCCACGATCCGGGCAATGGTCACTAAAAATCCTCTATGATATCCTACGAGAACGGACACCAGCATACAAACTCCGATGACCACATCAACGCACGTTGTAATATCCATCTCTCTCCTCATTTCCAGACAGCCTGCTGCCTGAAAAAAACTACACAGGCAATTACAATTCTGCCATATTCTCCACCATTACAAATGATTACAGAAGAACGTCTGCCATATCATACATACCGGCAGCCTTTCCCTTCAGGAACTTTGCTGCGGCAATGGAACCCTTTGCAAAGACTGCACGGGAATATGCCGTATGCTTAAAGGTGATCACCTCATCGGTTCCCGCAAAGATCACCTCATGATCTCCCACAATAGTACCGCCACGGACTGCGGAAATACCAAGCTCCTTTTTATCTCTCTGTTTTCTTACCTGAGAACGGTCATAAACATACTCAAACTGGTTATCCATTGCCTCATTAACGGAATCTGCCAATGCAAGTGCCGTACCGGATGGTGCATCCAGCTTTTTATTGTGATGCTGCTCCACGATCTCTACGTCAAAGCCCTCTTCACAAAGCTTCTGTGCTGCTTCCTTCAAAAGCTTCATCAAAAGATTGATCCCCAGAGACATATTGGCTGATTTCAGTACCGCAACCTTCTCTCCGGTCTGACGCAGATATGCAAGCTGTTCCTCGCTCATACCGGTAGAACACTGCACGATCGGAGTCTGTGTCCTGGCGGCGTAATCCATACGCTTCTCAAAGCCGTTGGCAGAAGAGAAATCGATAATAACATCTGCCTTCACATCACATGCATCAATATCGGTAAACACCGGATAACCATTGTCTCTGTTATCCACAATATCAATGCCTGCCACGATCTGACAATCTGCATCCTCCTTTACCAGTCCTGTGATCATTTGTCCCATGCGGCCGTTACAGCCTACCATAATAATATCTGTCATTGAAATAACCCTGCCTTTCATAATATATGTGCACACTTTATACTGCAGAAACCACCTCTGTCCTGCAGCATATCAGCTTAATTGACTGTCGTATCTTTCTCCAGCTCGATCTTGGAGATCACATCCATATAGTCCACCAGCTCCTCCGGCAGATTCTGTCCGGTGAGCACCAGTCTGGTATAATCATCCCGCAGCTCGATCAGATGAATGATATCCTCCACTGTAATGATCTCCAGATCGATCAGTCCCAGAATCTCATCCAGCACCAGCACATCACAGCCGCCGGTGTCGATCACCTTTCTTGCGAAATTTACACCATTTAAAATATTCTGTGTCTCTTCCTTTTTCTGGGAGGCCAGAAGCTCTGAAAATGATTCCTTTTCCTTCTCAAACCGGAAAAGCTTGATCTCCGGCTCCAGCTTCTCCAAAAAATTAAACTCCTCCGCGTCATTTCCCTTCAGGAACTGGATAATGATCACAGACTGACCAAGACTTGCCGCACGGATACACTGTCCTACCGCTGCCGATGTCTTGCCCTTTCCCGGTCCGTAAAAAACCTGAACAATACGCCTGTCCATAATTCACCTCTGCACTTTCTCTGTATGTTTGTCCGGCCAATCCACTCCCTCTGTAACATTTTCCCATACATCAAAAAATGACCGGAGACAAAGAATTTACTCCTTAACTCCAGTCATTCTATCATATTTATAATGAAAAATCCACTCTTTTACATTTCCTCCTCGTCAGACTGGTATTCCAGCTTGCTGACCGAAACTTCATAAGCGACTCTCTTTTCATATTCCTCTTCACTGATCTTCTTTTGATATTCCCGGCTCTGGATCCTGCCCCAGATCTGTACATGGGCTCCCACCTCAAACTGATCGGCATATCTGGCATTTCTGCCCCAGCAGATGCACGGAATATAATCTGATTTGCCATATGGTCTGTTCACTGCCAGCAGAACATCCGCAATCTCGCGGCCCAGAGGGGTTTTACGGTATACCGGTTTTTTGCAGACATATCCGTCCAGAAAGATATGATTCGGATCCTGTTCTTCCTCCTCCGGCTCCATAATCTCTACTTCTCTGGCAAACACAGACAGCACAAGACGGTTTCTTGTCTCCTCATGACGGTTATAGGACCGGAACTGTCCATTGGCACGCAGCACATATCCCCGGTAATCCGTATGCACATCCAGAATCCGCTCAGATACCATCACCGGAATAATGTCATTGGAATTGCTCAGCCTGCTCACTTCAATGTCTACCGTATAAAAATCCTCTCCGTATACCGTATGACTGTACACAAACTCACCAACTACTCTTCCTGCAATTGTCACCTGGTTATTTGTAAAAACCTTATCCAACATATTTTTTCCTCCCTTTTCCTTTCGCAGGTCTCCCAGCCTGCATGCACTGTAATTTCGTTAATAAATGTATATTTAGCTCCTCGTGGTGCTAGAACTATTATGCCACATTTTTCCTGTTTTTAAACAGCCATCCAGCCGACAAATCACGACCCCGGCTATCATTCTTCTCAAATGTTATGCCGGTTTCGTCCAAAAATCCCCTATCTTTCTACAATCTTATCAGAACCGGTACAATACTTCTTTATTTTTTTGTGACTTTTTCTTACTTGTATATTAGCACAACAATCGGTATACTAGTGTATTGGTGATTTATTTTTAGAAAGTAACGCGATGAGATATCGCCATATATTCAGAAAGGACTTGAACGATTATGATGCAGAAACGTGAAGACGTAAGAAATATTGCAATTATCGCACACGTAGACCATGGTAAAACCACCCTGGTGGACGAGCTCTTAAAGCAGAGTGGTGTATTCCGCTCCAACCAGGAGGTCGCAGAGCGTGTCATGGATTCCGGCGATATCGAGCGGGAACGTGGAATTACAATTTTATCAAAAAACACAGCCATTACTTATAAGGATACCAAGATCAATATCATTGACACTCCGGGCCATGCTGATTTTGGCGGTGAGGTAGAGCGTGTCCTTAAAATGGTAAACGGAGTTGTTCTGGTAGTAGATGCCTTTGAGGGTGCTATGCCACAGACAAAATTCGTATTAAAGAAAGCATTGGAGCTTGAGCTTCCGGTTATCGTATGTATTAACAAGATCGATCGTCCGGAGGCTCGTCCGGAGGAAGTCGTGGATGAAGTACTGGAGCTGTTCATCGATCTGGACGCCAACGAGGAGCAGCTGGACTGCCCATTTATCTATGCTTCCGCCAAGGAGGGAATTGCTTCCTACAGCGCAGACGAACCGGGCAAGGATATGGTGCCTCTCTTTGACACGATCCTTGATTATATTCCTGCTCCGGAAGGTGATCCGGATGCCGGAACACAGGTACTGATCAGTACCATCGATTATAACGAGTATGTAGGACGTATTGGTATCGGTAAGATCGATAACGGTTCTGTAAAGGTAAATCAGGATGTTGTTATCGTCAATCATCACGACGATTCCAAATCCCAGAGGGTTCGTATTACGAAGCTTTACGAGTTTGACGGACTTCAGAAGGTAGAGGTTCCGGAAGCAACCATCGGTTCCATCGTTGCTATTTCCGGTATTTCAGATATCCATATCGGAGATACCATCTGCTCTCCGGAAAATCCGGTGGCTATCCCATTCCAGAAAATTTCCGAGCCAACCATCGCCATGCATTTTATGGTAAATGACAGTCCGCTGGCCGGCCAGGAGGGAAAGTACGTCACATCCCGCCACCTCCGTGACCGTCTGTTCAGCGAGTTAAACTCCGATGTCAGCCTTCGTGTAGAAGAGACAGACAATATGGACAGCTTCAAGGTTTCCGGTCGTGGAGAGCTTCACCTCTCTGTTCTGATCGAGAACATGCGCCGTGAGGGTTATGAGTTTGCCGTAAGTAAGGCAGAGGTTCTTTATCACACAGATGAGCGTGGCAAAAAGCTCGAGCCAATGGAGCGTGCTTTTATCGATGTACCGGATGAATTTTCCGGAAGCGTCATCGAGAAGCTCAGCAACCGTAAGGGTGAGCTCCAGGGAATGGGCTCTATCGGTGGTGGATACACCAGACTGGAGTTTTTGATCCCTTCCAGAGGTCTGATCGGTTATCGTGGTGAATTTATGACAGATACCAAGGGAAATGGTATCATAAACACAACCTTCGAAGAATATGGTCCTTATAAAGGCGACATGAATTACAGAAAGCAGGGTTCCCTGATCGCATTTGAATCCGGCGAAACTGTTGCATACGGTCTCTTTAACGCACAGGATCGAGGTACACTTTTCGTAGGACCGGGCGAGAAGGTATACGGCGGTATGGTAATCGGACAGAATGGTAAAGCAGAAGATATCGAGCTGAATGTCTGCAAGACAAAGCATCTGACCAATACACGTTCTTCCTCTGCCGATGATGCATTAAAACTCGTCCCTCCAAAGAAGCTGAGTTTGGAGGAGGCTCTTGAATTTATCGATACCGATGAGCTTCTGGAGATCACACCGGAAAGCCTGCGTATCCGCAAGAAGATCCTTGATCCTACCCTGCGTTTCCGCAGCAAGAAGAATGCCCAGAACAAATAATCAGACCGAACGGCATAATTGCATATAAAACTCTTTTACCTGCTGCCACGACAGACGCTCCTGCCGTGGCAGCATTTCTATTCCGGCCATTGCCATATTTACCAGTACTCCAACATCTCCCGCCGGTACCCATATACTTTGTCTCAGCCTTTCATTTTCCGCCTGAAGGATATCAGGATCTTGTACGGCTTTTTTATTATACTCCGGTGTTTCCAATGATCTCAGAAAACAAACCGCAAGCAGTATCCCTACCCACAGAGGTACTCCGTATCGCAGCCATAACGGTTCTGCCATTTCGTGCCACAGATAGCGCATCTGCTTCTTTTCCTCACTGCTCCTGTGGTTCATCGGGGAGCGTTCTTTCCATTCTCCCGTGTACCGGGATAAAGCCGCAAGCACCCTTCTCTGGTGTGCTTCATATACCATTGGAGTAACGGCCGTATCCTCCTCTCTCCACCCGTTGTTCCCCAGATATACCGTTGTTCCATCCGCTTCCCGGATCCATAAAAGCTCACTGCGTACCATATCCTTCCACAACAGCTCTGTAGAAAAAAATACGATAGATATGTCCCTTCCCCTGCGTTCCCGGTCTTCCCGCCGTATCCGCCAGTCATTCCTGCTCCGGCAAATGTCCTGAAGCATATGAATATCTCCGAAAACCAGCAGATATTCCGGTTCCGTCTGTTCCAGCCATTCCGAAACATTCATTGACCTCTGCCACTGTACACACTTCACCTGACATTCCAGTCTCAGCTCTGTCATAAATTTCTGTTGCCGCTTGTTTTCAAAGTAATCTATGCTCCAACGCAAAAGGACAGCCACACGGCTGCCCTTTCTTTTATCGATCCACAATCTCCAATGTTTTGCAAAGGTTCCCATGGTGATCAATCTCATTGCTTCTCTCCCTCATCTGTCTTGTCAGACGGAGTCTGTGTCGGAGTCGCAGTAGCCTTCGGCTCTTCTGTCGTGACACTATCCCCTCCATCGGCCGTACTGTCTCCCTTATCTATCCTGACCGTTACATACTCTGTCTTGACGATCGCACTGCTGTCCTTCAGATCCAGATGAACCTTCAGTCGGTGTTTTCCGGCACGCAGCCCCTCGCAATCTACATACGCACTGTAATCATCAATGTTGATCTCATCCAGCACAGATGATATCCCCTGAATCGTCATGCTGACTACACTGTGATTCCCAAGGATCCGTGCGGACAGATGATCTGACAGGGATGCAAATTTGATATCCTTAACCGGCACTGATATCTTTTTGCTCATAAGCTTTTCAATGCCGATCCGCAGGGATACCTGCGCATAATCTGCCAGTACGGATACTCCCTCCGGCAGATAATCCTGAATACTGATATTTTGCTCCACCGTTCCCGTAGCACTCCGCATACCGGTAATATCCACCGGTATATTTACCTCGCTGATATTGGCAAGCTCTTGTCTGTCCCCGGCTACCTGTATGCTCTCCGGCTGACATTCTGCATCTACAAACTCATATCCGGATGCCGGTTTTCCGGTGATCTTTATATTGACCGGAATCGTCTTGGTCTTTAATACATGTACATTGACCCTGACCTTTCTCACGCCGTAATCCAGTGTGCTGGACTCAATTGCTTTTCCATCCGCATCATAGGCAACCGGCGTTACTCTCTTCTTCAGATCCTCTCCAATGCCACTGACATTGATGGTCACCCGAACGGAATCAATCTTATCGATCACACCCTTGCCGCCTGTCACTTCCAGCATATTCGGGCTCGCCATGCACTCGCCCACACTATAGCCGGCCTGTGGTGTTCCTTCCGTTGCCACCGTCACCTTGATCTGCTTGCTTGCTTTATCCTCCAGAGAAACCTTAAGCACTGTTTTACATTCCAGTACAGGCTCATCTGACACTGTTTTCTTGAGCTCCGGCACGATCGCCACTGCATTTACTGCCGACAGATCCGAGAGATCTGCCGTTGCCCGGATATCATCTGCCTTCAACCGATCCACAATGCTCTTTTTGCCCTTGACACGAACCTGAGCCATACTTCCCTCAATAATCTCATATACCTTATTTACAGAGGAAAGTGCATCTTCATTAATGGTCTCAACCTCTACATTAAAGGTTCGTTCTTTATAGGGATCCTCAATATTTACAATTGCCACCCACACTACGATCGCTGTAACAAGAGCAAGCAGCTTAATACCAATATTGTTTATGATATATTTTTGTACAAAATCCGTCCGTTCTCTGCCTGCGGGATAATTTTGCTGTATTTCTTTCTCCTTCTTGTCATCCATATACACCAACCATGCCTTTCCTTACGCCTGTCAATCCATTCTCCTGCCGCCATCTGTACGGCGAAGACCCTTCCATCGTTTCTTCTCAGCCTCTTCCCCTGACTTTCCCTGCATCTGCGTCAGCTTCTTTCTTAACAGCTCTCCGTCAATATTACGAAGCAGTTTGCCCCCGACAGCAACAGAGATACGTCCCGTCTCCTCGGAAACAATAATGGTCAGACTGTCTGTCACTTCACTGATCCCTACACCTGCACGATGTCTTGTACCTAACTCCTTGGATAACCCCATATTGTCTGACAACGGCAGATAGCAGGTTGCGGATACGATCCTGTCTCCCCGGATGATCACAGCTCCGTCGTGAAGGGGCGTATTGTGTTCAAAAATATTGACCAGCAGCTGACTGCTGATAGTAGAATCCAGCTCAATTCCGGTTCTTTCGTATTCTGACAGATCAATATCCTTTTCCATAATGATCAGCGCACCGGTCTTTGCCTTCGCCATCTCCACCGTTGCTTTCACGATCTCATTGATGCTTCGCTCTGAAAAACGCTCATTCTGATTTCTTGTATCATCAAACGGAATCAATGTAGATACGATCTTTTTCTGTCCCAGCTCCTCCAAAGCCCGACGCAGCTCCGGCTGAAATACGATCATTAACGCCGTAATACCAATGGATATGGTTCTCTCAAAGATCCATACGATCACATTCATGCCCAAAATATAGGCTATCACATAACATGCCAAAAGGACGATGATACCCTTTAACAAAGTCCATGCTCTTGTGTTCTTGATCCACAGGGCAACATGATATATGACAAACGCCAGTATCACAATTTCCAAAAGATCAATTACTGAAATCTTTGGAAAATCTATCACACGTATATATTCCTTTAAGGGTGCAACTATAGAGTTCATACTTCCTCCTAATCCCGTTTATCCTGCTATATTTCCCGATTGTCCTGATTCTTTTCCTCCTGCTCAGAGCTCTCCGATCGCATATTACTCCGATCGTTTCCCACATTCTCAGGTGTCTGCACTCCGAATCTGCTTCCACCCAGAAGATGGGCATTAAAGCGTTTCACCCGCTTCTCTCCGACAGCAATATTCATCTTTGGCACAGCCTTTACATAATAGTAGTATTCGTCATCCTCGAACTGAAGATACTCCACTGCCGAATAATTTAATACGACCTGAAAAAACTGTATCAGCCACGCTAACAATCCGGAAAAAACGGATGACGCCAAAAGATACAACACATGCACCTCAACATTAAACGGAAAACTCAGCAAAAGAATCAGCAGGATATTTACGATCACACCGGCTGTGATCGCTGTCTCATAAACATAATGAAACTCCTGACTGCAGATCATATTGACCGTAACCATCACAATGGCAAACACCGCAATTGCAAGATACATTTCCTGATTGGTGAATATCATCTGAAACGCCTGATTAAACAAAACCATGCTTTCCTCTGTGGCTGTACCGATCACCGTCGTGATGCACTTGAGCGCATAATAGCATACCACGCCGCAGCTCATAGGGATGACTGCCACCGGAGCACCGATCAGTCCCAAAAGTATCGGCACCAGATACTGCAGATGCAGACCATACAAAACCGGAACTGCCAGGATCACATACCCATGCTCCGGCAAAAAACGAAGATAGACCAGATAAGCGATCAAAAAGACCAGTAATATCACCAATGCAAGGGAAACCGATACATAATACACATGAAAAACCGTATATGCCGCTGCCAAAAATATCAACACAGACATAGGAAGCACTGTATTGACCACAGAAAATGCCACAACCACATACCACGAATTCAGAACCGGATTGTACCCTACCAGCTGATTGATCGAGAAAAAGGTAACAAAAGAAATAAGAAATCGAAAAAGCGCATTAACGATCCGTGCATGATCCTGATAAAACCGGATCAGCCGTTCTCTCATCACTAACAAATGCGTCATTCTCCGTTTACCTCCCTGCTCTGTTCATAAAACAATTCCATTTTCTTGAGCTCTGCCAGATATGCTCTGCGTTTATTCTGTATGCGATGGTATTTGGCAGAATAAATGATCACCGTAAAAAAAGCACATCCCAGCAGCAGCAACAGATAAATCGCAAGCACTCCCGCTGCCAGACTGCCTATCTCGGGAAGTCTGAATTTAGATAAAAGATATTCAAAATGGTACAATGCAACCAAAAACAGCACCAGTACATATGCAACAGAATAACTCCAAAGAGTCACCAGTAAATGAGAGCGTATATAATCAATCCTGTAATAACCTGCTTCTTTCAGCTCCGTATGCAGCGGTTCCTGCTCATACCTTGCCAGATTTACCATGATCCGGAGCTTCTCTTCATTTACCATACAAATCCCCATTTCCCATTATTATTGCACTCTTCAGAGACTTTAACCATGTTTCATGATAACATGTAGACAGCATGATTTCAACTCCTTCTTGTACAATTTAGATAAAAATAATATAAATTTTTTTACATAAATTCGCGATACAGGGTATATCTGTTTTGTATAAAATATGATAAACTATTATTGACAAATCTGAAAGGAGCCCAAGCCAATGATCCGGGACAAAAAAATAGCGGCAGTCTGTGTCGCCGAAATGCAAAATGATGATATTCAGAGCATATTGTATCCTTTAAACGAGGCACTTTCCGAAATCGGATGGCGGATGATCATCTTTAACAGCTGCTCTGATTTCTTTTTAAAAAATGCTTTTGACGAGGGCGAATCGCATCTGTTCCAGTTATTAAATCACGACTATATTGACACGGTTATCCTGTTGTCAAGAACCATAAAAAATGACCGGATCCAGGAAGAGATCATACATCAGGCTCAGGCCTGCGGGACACCGGTCCTCCTGATCGACAGCGATAACGAACCGGCGGGTACGTTCCGGATATCCTTTAATGAAAGTGACGCTTTCGAAAAACTGGTGCTTCATCTGGTGGAGGACCACCATTTTACCCGGATCAACTGCATTGCCGGTTTCAAGGACAATCCCATCTCCGAGCACCGGGTACAGATTTTCCGCAAAATCCTTGCAGAACACAATATTCCGTTCGAAGAAAATCAATTGGGCTATGGCAATTTTTATGCGGAGCCAACAAGGAAGGTCATGGAGGATTTTCTTCGTCAGGATGAGCTTCCGGAGGCGATCGTCTGCATCAATGACAGCATGGCGATCACCGTTTGCGATATTTTATCGGAAAATAATATTGCGATTCCCGAACAGATCACAGTAACCGGTTTTGATGGGATCGAACAGGAAAAGTGCAATTATCCCCGCATTACTACCTGCCGCCGGGATATGGATGCCTTTGCGCGCTATGTCTGTCAGATCCTTGAGCAGATCACTGAGTCTGCTGTCCATGAGACCCGGTATGCATTCCCTTATACCTTCGATCCTTCGGAATCCTGCGGATGCCGTCAATGTGAAATGTTAAATATCAACCGGTCCATCAACACTCTGTATGCACAGATGAATGATTCCGTCAATTACAACCGTTCCATGAATAATATGAACGCCAGAATGACCAATCTGAAAAGCATTGATGATCTGCATACTATTTCCCGGTATTATATCCCATTTGACGGATATATCTGTACCAATGCTGATTTCGATATGCTGACCAGACAAAAGCCTGTTTCCGCTTCCGCATTTACACCGATCGTAGACGCAAAATTTTGTTTTGATGATATGGACTATAACAAGAGTATTCCGATCCGGTCTGACGAGCTGATCCCTGACTGGGAGACATTTTTTTCCCAGCCGGCACCTCTGGTCATATCCTGTCTGCACCACCAGCAGAATGTTTACGGCTATATTGCCCTTATCGCAGACCGCAGCAAATATCAGGGATACGGTTACGGACTTCACCGCATGCAGCTCTTTATTACCAATCTCAACAACTGCATCGGCATGTATCTGCAAAAAAACGATCTGCAGGCTTCCAATCAGAGACTTCGTGATGTCCAGAACAAGATCATCGTCAGCTTTGCCGATCTGGTAGAGTCCCGCGATACATGTACCGGACAGCATATCAAGCGTACCAGTGAATATCTCCGGATCCTTGTGCAATATATGGCAACTCTTCCCAAATATGCAGACCTGCTCACAGATGAGTTCCAGACATTGATGTATAAGGCTGCTCCATTGCACGACATTGGAAAGATCAAGGTTTCCGATGTCATCTTAAATAAGCCCGGCAGACTGGACAACGACGAGTTTGAAAAGATCAAGTGCCACGCTCTCGAGGGAAGCGAGATCATCCGGGATACCCTGACCAATATTGAGGACAATGATTATCTCCAGATTGCGCATGATATGGCACTATTTCATCATGAAAAATGGGACGGCAGCGGTTATCCCTGCCATCTGTGCGGAGAAGAGATCCCTCTTTGTGCGCGGATCATGGCTATCGTAGATGTATTTGATGCCCTGACCAGCAAAAGGATCTATAAAGAGGCATATTCTGCCGATCAGGCGTTTCGTATTCTGGAAGAGTCCGGCGGTACGCATTTTGATCCCGAAGTATTGTCTGCCTTTTTGACGATCCGGCCGGAGATAGAAAAGGCACTTCATAAAAATCATGCCACAGAGGCATAAATACAAAAGCTATTTGCGCAAAAACCGGGGCCATTGCAGTAGCCCCGGTCTTTTTGTTCACCTTTATCGTACATATTCCAGTATTCTCTTTTTATATGCCATAAACTCCTGTGACACCTTAAACTCCTCTGATCTTGGCTTATCCTCTTCCACACGGATCTCTTCCTGTATAACAGCCGGAGATCCCCCCAGAATATAGATCCGGTCAGATAACACGATCGCCTCATCCATGTCATGGGTAATGAACAGAGTGGATAAATGGATCTCCTCCATAATGGACAGATACCATTGATGCATTTTGCCTTTTGTGATGGTATCAAGTGCACTAAATGGTTCATCGAGAAGAGCAACGTTCCCGGAAAACAAATATGTCCGTAACAGCGCAGCTCTCTGTCTCATCCCGCCTGACAGCTGGGATGGATATTTCTTTTCATAACCGGCCAGGCCAAATTCTCCGAAATATGACGCAGCCTTCTCTCTTGCTTTCCTTTTTCCCATAAAACCCGCTTTATTTTCCGGACCTTTTTTGATCATCAGAGGAAGTGCCACATTATCAAGGACTGTTTTGTATGGAAGCATCATATCCTTCTGCAGCATATAGCTGATACGTCCCGGTTTTCCTGTTACATCCTCCCCATCCAGCAGCACTCTGCCCTCATCCGGCAGTAAAAGGCCGGAAATAATATGAAACAGTGTACTTTTTCCCACACCGCTGGCTCCCAGAAGACAAACAAGCTCTCCCTCCTCCAGTGTCATGGAAATAGAGTCAAGCACCTTTTTATCTCCAAAGGATTTTGATACATTGTCAACGACCAATCTCATCTCTGTTCCCTCTTTTCAAACTGCCAGACCATGATATCACGCATCTCCTGCCGGCTCACATCTCCTGTCACTGCAGATAATCCATGGAAAAGCCTGCATTATCCTTTAATGGATTTTCCACCAGTTTATTGTCATTTAACCACTGATAAAATCTATTCCAGCGTTCTGCATCAATGGTTCCCCACTGCTTTGCATCGGCGATATACTGTTTGCTCAGATATTCCTGGCTCTTTTTCACAAGCTTCTCATCCAGCTCCGGTGCTTCCTTCAGCAAAATATCTGCTGCTTCCTCCGGATTTTCTGCCGCAAACTCATAGCCCTTCCTGACGGCTGACAAAAATGCCTTCGCCGTCTCCGGATCCTTCTTCAG
>CADAKW010000055.1 GCA_902788645.1 uncultured Lachnospiraceae bacterium | reverse complement strand
CCAAGCATAGAGATTGGCAGCATAACCTTCCACTTCACAGAATTCTTATCTATTTTGATAGATCCTTTTTGCGGTACCGAAAGCTTTGGTTTCGGTATTTTCATTTTCGGTAAATTTGGTTTTAATTTTTTCATTTTCATTTCGGTGGCCTCCACTTTTCTTTTGTCGAAAACGGAGACAGGCACTCCCATCTCCGTTCCATGGTGTATATTGTGAATTCACCTTCCCCGTATTATAGCGGCATCCACCGCTTCACGATCTTTCTCCCTGCCTCCCAAAAACCGGGAAGCGGTCAGTCAGACCTCCGTGCCGTCGGTCTCGTCCTCCTCCAGCACAGTCTCATACCTCTCCAAAATAATATTTTGGATCATCTCCCTCGTCTCCGAATTGATCGGATGGGCAATGTCACGATATTCTCCATCTCCTGCGCGTCTGCTCGGCATTGCAATGAAAAGACCCTTTTCTCCTTCAATCACCTTGATATCGTGAACAACAAACTCTCCATCAAGCGTAATTGAAACGATTGCTTTCATTTTGCCTTCCTTTGCAATCTTACGGATACGCACATCTGTTATCTGCATGTTTGAAACCTCCTTTGATTCCAGACAATATTGTTATTAAATAAGAAGAAACTCTCCTGTATTCATTCTGCGTCCGACATCAAAGTGCATAACGCTCGTTTTTCTCGATCACAATGCGAATCTGTCCATTTTCGCCAATATACTCTGTATTTGCACGAATTGTATCTCTGCTTTCTACGATACAATTCTCAATGTGTGTATTGTCTCCAATATAAACATCATTCAAGATGATCGAATTTTTAATGACACAATTGTTTCCGACATATACCTCTTTGAACAGAATAGAATCCTCTACCTGTCCATTGATGATACATCCACTGGATACAAGGCTGTTTCTTACATCAGAGCCCGCGTTATATTTTGCAGGCGGCAGATCCTGCACCTTGGAATATACATCCGGATACTGTTTGAAGAAGTAATCACGGATCTCCGGTTTCAGGAAATCCATGTTGGTGCGGAAGTAAGACTCCACAGAGGAAATATTGCTCCAATATGTATCCAGCTTGTATGCATAAATCTTTTTGATGTCCTTATAACGGATCAGGATATCTTTAACGAAATCGTATCTCTCCTCCTGATCAGCCTTCTCGATGAGTTCGATCAACAGACGGCGGCGTACAATATAGATACCCGCAGACACCTGCTGTCCCTTTGCCTGGATCGGCTTCTCCTCGAAGCTTGTGATCCGTCCATCCATATCTGTAGAGATCACACCAAAGCGGCTCGGATCATCTTTTTCATTCATGTCTGTCGTCACTACAGTAAAGTCTGCCTTCTTGGCAATGTGATACTCAAGGACTTTATTGTAGTCCATCTTGTACACACCGTCTCCGGATGCAATAACAACATACGGCTCGTGGCTGCTCTTCAGAAATCCGATATTCTGTGCGATCGCATCTGCAGTGCCCCGGTACCAGTAGCTGTTCTCCGGTGTTGTGGTAGGGGTAAATACATATAAGCCCCCCTGCTTTCTACCAAAATCCCACCATTTTGAAGAATTCAAATGCTCATTCAGCGACTTTGCATTATATTGTGTAAATACAGCCACCTTCTGGATATGCGAATTCGACATGTTGCTTAATGTAAAGTCAATGCTTCGGAAGCTGCCGGCTATTGGCATGGCCGCAATGGCTCTCTTGTTGGAAAGCTCTTTCATTCTGCTGCTATTACCACCAGCTAATACAATACCTATCGCTCTCATTCTCTGTCACCTACCTTAATCAAAGTCTCACCGCCGTCCAAAAGACCATTCGGATAATCTGCCGGCTCTGTAATGCCGGAAATTGCTGTATTCTTTCCAATCTTAACGCCGTCCGGAATCACAGAATCCTCTCCGATGGTTACCAGACCAAACGCATAAACACTCGGCTTCACTTTATTTTCCTTCTCTTCGCCGATACCAAGCTCGCAGTTCTTACCAACGGTAACGCCCTCTGCAATGATAGACTTGTCAACCGTTGTCCCTGCACCGATCGTTGTGGAACTCATAATGATGGAATCCCTCACCACAGCTCCCTTTTCGATCGTAACGCCACAGCCGATAACGGAATTATGTACCTCACCGTAAATCTCGCAGCCCTCACCGATGATCGCCTTGTCCACAACGGCATCCTTTGCAATATACTGCGGTGGAATACGATCACTCTTGGTATAGATCTTCCAGAACTCCTCATAAAGGTTAAATACAGGAATCAGATCGATCAGCTCCATATTGGACTCCCAATATGAGCCAAGGGTTCCTACATCCTTCCAGTATCCATTGTACTCATACGCAAAGATACGCTTGCCCTGCTCATGGCAATACGGAATAATATGCTTACCAAAGTCACATGCCGGCTGATCCTTCAGCTTCAACAGCGCCTCGCGAAGTACAGGCCATGAGAAAATATAAATACCCATAGATGCAAGATTGCTGCGCGGATGCTCCGGTTTCTCCTCGAACTCCTGGATCTTTTTATGCTCATCCGTAATAACCACACCAAAACGACTTGCCTCTTCCAGCGGAACAGGAATTGTCGCTAACGTAACATCTGCATTGTTGGCTTTATGGAAATCGAGCATAACCTCATAATCCATCTTGTAAATATGATCTCCACCCAGAATAAGCACATAGTCAGGATTGTACTGCTCCATATATCGTAAGTTCTGATATATCGCATTGGCAGTTCCTGTGTACCACTCACTGCTGGTACTCTTCTCATACGGCGGCAGGATGGAAACACCGCCGACATTTCTGTCCAGATCCCACGGAATACCAATTCCAATGTGAGTGTTCAGACGCAACGGCTGATACTGAGTCAGAACTCCAACTGTATCTACCCCCGAATTAATACAGTTACTTAATGGAAAGTCGATAATACGATACTTGCCACCAAATGAAACTGCAGGCTTTGCAACATCTGCTGTGAGTACTCCAAGACGAGAGCCCTGACCACCTGCCAGTAACATTGCAATCATTTCTTTCTTTATCACGATATCACCCCTTGTTGTTCAGAATAATTGTATTATAACACACTTTTCATAAATTGGGAATAAATTTGACAAATAATTTGGAAATTTTTTCTATTTTTTAGATATTTTGACTAATTTTTACCAACTTATTACATTTCACCCCCTTTCCCAAGTAAAAAAATGCACAACATCCTCAGGTGTTTTCATAGAATAACAGAACAAATCCTTTTTTCCATTTTCTTCTCCTATAAATATCCAATAAAGGAATTGTAATTTTCCCCTTATTCGTTATAATAAGTTAAGAACATTACATATTATATATAGAAGAAAGGCGTGGTTTTTATTATGTATCAGATCGACTTTAACCATCCGGCAAATGTATATTTCATCGGAATCGGCGGCATCAGCATGAGTGGATTCGCCCAGCTTCTGCACGATTACGGTTTTCAGGTACATGGCTCCGATGCCCATGAAAGCAAGATTACAGATCATCTGGAGTCACTTGGTATCCATATAATATATGGCCAGTCCAAAGAAAATATTACCGACGACATCGACTTTGTCGTTTACACGGCAGCGATCCATCCGGACAATCCGGAGTTTAAAGCAGCAAAGGAAATGGGACTTCCTATGATGGAGCGTGCCGAAATGGTAGGACAGGTAATGAAAAATTACCAAAACGCCATTGCTATTTCCGGTACCCACGGCAAGACAACAACCACTTCCATGGTATCCCATATTTTTCTGGAAGCACAGAAGGATCCTACGATCTCCGTGGGGGGCATCCTGAAGGCGATCGATGGAAACATCCGTGTAGGTCATTCACAGGATTTTATCACAGAGGCATGCGAATATACCAACAGCTTTCTGAAATTCCACCCAACCGCCGGTATTATCCTGAATATTGATGCGGACCATCTGGATTTCTTTAAGGACATTGACGATATCCGTCATTCCTTCCGCCGTTTTGCCGAGCTGATCCCGGAGCACGGTGTACTTATTGTGAATGGCGAGATTCCAAATCTGTCCGAGATCACAGAAGGACTGACCTGTCAGGTGATCACATTCGGTCTCACAAGTGACTGCGATTACTTTGCCGACAATATTTCCTTTGACGAGCACGGCTATGGTCATTTCGACCTGATCCACAACGGAGTCAAAGAAACCTCTATTGCGCTTCATGTCATTGGACGCCATAATATTGCCAATGCTCTGTCTGCCATTGCGCTGGCACAGTATTATCACATTGATATGGATTCCATCAAACGGGGACTGCTGGCTTTTGAAGGCACAGAGCGCCGCTTCGAGCTGAAAGGCTCTTTCAACGGTGTGACTGTAGTGGATGACTATGCACATCATCCGACAGAGATCACAGCCACACTGACTGCAGCCGAGAAGTATCCACACAAGCATCTGTGGTGCGTATTCCAGCCACATACTTATTCCCGTACCCGTGCCCTGTTAAAAGAGTTTGCACAGGCATTGTCCCAGGCGGAAAATATCGTTCTGGCCGATATCTACGCCGCCAGAGAGGACGATCCGGGGGATATTTCTTCCCGCACCCTGCAGAAGGAGATCAAAAAACTCGGCAAAAATGCTTATTATTTCCCATCCTTTGAGGAGATCGAAAAATTTTTATCAGAAAAATGTATCAACGGTGACTTGTTGATAACTATGGGTGCCGGAAATGTCGTATCTATCGGAGAAGATCTCGTTCAAAAATAAGTTATCCACATTATCCACAATTTTTTGTCAAAAACTGTCGACAAATATTGTGGATAATTTTTGTTTATAAAACCCAGAGATTCACAGGGATTTTATGAGTTCCATCCGGATTATTCACATTATCCACAATTTTGAATCCACAGAAACCCACTGTTTATCGGTGTTTGCAAGTTTTTTTCTTTGTGTTATTATAGGATACAGACTTGAGATACAAAGCAGTTTTCTTATTAAAAGGAGCTGCTCAGAACGGAGGATTTTCATGGATAATATACTGCTGTGTTCCAACCATATACCATTGGTCACATCCATTCACAATACATTTATCGAGAAATATATGCTTCGGGCAAACGGAAGCTATGTGAAGGTGTATCTGTACCTTTCCAAATGCATCCAGGCAGGCGAGGAGGATCTGTCGATCTCCTCTCTGGCCGATCAGATGGAGAATACGGAAAAGGACGTGATCCGTGCATTAAACTACTGGGAAAAGCAGGGATTAATGCGGATCACCAGAAGTGAGGACGGTGCCGACATCCTTGGGATCGATGTGTTAAACCCCGACGAGACAGCTGCGGCGGGCACTACCACAGTCCCGGTAACAGCAGGTGCAAAACGCTCCTCCGTCTCTGCCGGTGCAGCTGCAGCTCCGTCAGAGACACGGACTGCCCCATCTGCAGAGCATGTACAGAAATCCGCAGAGTCCCCGGCAGCAGCATCCGCAACTGAGACAAGGGCATCCAAAATATCTGCCGTAAAGACCGGGGCAGCCACAGATAAAGTCCCGTCCACCGGGCATATCGCCGGAAACGCTGCCGCCGGGAATACTTCCGCCGGAGGCCCCGTTACCGGAAACACCACAGTCCGTAATACCACAGCCGAAAGCACACCAAAGGTCATCAAGGTGACAACCGAGCAGATGAACCGTCTGGCAGACAACGACGATTTCTGCTGGACATGCAACGTCGTAGAGAGCTATCTGGGACGTCCCATCAAGCCAAAGGAAATGCAGCTGATCACATATTTATATGATACACTTCATTTTTCTTCCGAGCTGATCCTGCATCTTTACGAATATTGCATCTCTCTTGGCAAGACAAGCAGTAACTACATTCAGGCCGTGGCTCTCTCCTGGGACGAAAAACAGGTCCGTACTCCGGAGGACGCGCAGAATGCAACAACCGAGTACAATGCCGCTTATACCGCAGTGTCCAAGTCTCTGGCTCTGGGACGTTCTCTGGCAGCTGTAGAAAAAGAATTTGTTGACCGCTGGCAGAACAAATGGAGCATGGATCTGAGCGTGATCCTGGAGGCATGCAACCGCACCATGCTTAAGCTGCAGCACGGCGATTTCAAGTATACAGAAGGCATTCTGGACCGCTGGCACAAATCCGGCGTACATACATTGACCGACATCCAGAAGGCAGATGAAGCCTTTGCCATGGAAAAAGCCGCAAAGAAAGCCGCCGAGCAGGCCGGCAACGGTTCCGGCATGGTTCAGCACGGTCTTTCCAAGACACAGGCTGCAGCGTTGGAAAAACGCCTGTTAAACGCTTAGTCACTTGTATTTATTGTATGATCACGGGGCACAAGCAGCCGCCAACACTACGGTAAAATCAACATATTCAGGAAAGGATACACTATCATGGGCATTTCAGCAAACCAGTACGGAAGTATCATGGATCAATATGACCGGACACGCATGAAAAACCAGCGCATACTGGATAAACGCACACAGTCCGTCCATCAGGAAATACCGGAACTGGAAGAAGTACAGGGGCAGATCATACAGCTTTCCTTCCAGCAGGCACGAAATGAGCTTCTCCACCCGGAGAACACCTCTTCCACTGCAGCACAGTATGCCCGGCTTATGAAGACACTCATCGAAAAAAAGCAGACCCTTCTGAAGGAGCATGGATATCCCAAGGATTATCTGTCACCGATCTACACCTGTCCGGACTGCAAGGATACGGGATACATCAACGGCAGACCATGCCACTGCCTCACGAAGGCACAGGCCAATTTTCTGTATGCCAATGCAAATCTCAGCGAAATTCTTCTGGAGGAAAATTTCGATACCTTTTGCAGCGATTATTATGATGATACAACCGTTGATGATAATCTTTCTCTAACTCCAAAGGAAAATATCACAAAACTGCGGGATATCTGTCTGGATTTCATTAAACATTTTGATGATGCATACGATAATCTCATATTCTACGGCCCTACCGGCGTGGGAAAAACATTTCTGACCCACTGCATCGCCAAGGAGCTTTTAGACACAGGTCACACGGTGGTTTACTTGACTTCTTTACAGCTATTTGATATTTTAGAGAAAGGCAGGTTTGGCAAGGGCGAGGACAGCGAACAGGTTCGCGTCAAAACAGATTATCTGATCCACAGCGATCTGCTGATCATAGATGATCTTGGGACAGAGCTCACCAACAGCTTTACAACTTCAGAGCTCTATCATTTTATCGAGGAACGTCATCTGCAGCAGAAATCCACGATCCTTTCCACAAATCTGGCATTTCAGGAACTGCACGACCGGTACGGCGAGCGTATTTTCTCCCGATTCACCGGTTACTATAACTTCTGCAAGATTATCGGAGATGATATCCGGCCTCTCAAAAGATTCCGGGAACACACTCCGAAAACAATATAATGATGCCACGATCATAAGTTGCTTTACGTATAACGGTCATCCGGCATCATCCAACTCAATATCATAAAATTCACACATGCAAGAATGGAGGATTTCATAACATGAAACGACATGACAAATTGGCAGAAACAATACCTGTGGGCAATCTGGGAATCTTAGCACTGGAAAGCAGCAGGGAAATGGGAAAGCGTGTCAACGACTATATTGTAGAGTGGCGTGAGGAACGCTCCCGCATGGAAGCACCTGCTTCTTCTATTGCCGATTACAGCAAGGATTCTTATCTGATCGACTGCGTCTGCCCACGTTTTGGTTCCGGCGAGGCAAAAGGTCTGATCCGTGAATCTGTCCGGGGCGATGACCTGTTCTTATTGGTTGATGTCTGCAACTACAGCCTGACATATAGCTTATGCGGTCAGGTAAATCACATGTCTCCGGATGATCACTATCAGGATCTGAAGCGTTTGATCGCTGCCGTAGGAGGAAAAGCAAGACGTATCACGGTTATTATGCCGTTTCTGTATGAAAGCCGCCAGCACCGTCGTTCCAGCAGAGAGTCCCTCGATTGCGCTCTTGCACTGCAGGAGCTTACACAGATGGGTGTAGAGAGTATCATCACATTTGATGCCCATGACCCACGAGTACAGAATGCGATCCCACTCAAGAGCTTTGAGACGGTTCAGCCAACCTATCAGTTTATCAAGGCGCTCTTAAAAAATGTTCCTGATATCAAGATCGATGCGCAGAACCTTATGGTGATCAGCCCGGACGAGGGTGCTCTCGGAAGAGCCGTTTACTATGCCAATGTGCTTGGTATTGATGTTGGTATGTTCTACAAGCGCCGTGATTACAGCCGTATCGTCGATGGCCGTAATCCGATCATCGCTCACGAGTTCCTGGGTGCTGACCTTGAAGGAAAGGATGTCATCATTACAGACGACATGATCTCCTCCGGCGAAAGTATGATCGATGTGGCAACCGAGTTAAAACGCCGCAAGGCAAACCGTATCTTTGTTGCTGCAACCTTCGGACTTTTTACCAATGGAATGGACAAGTTTGATGAAGCAGTCGAGAAAGGTCTGATCTACCGTGTTATGACAACAAATCTGGTATATCAGCCACAGGAGCTTCTTTCCAGAGACTATTATATCTCTGTTGATATGAGCAAATACGTCGCCCTGCTGATCGATACATTAAACCACGATCAATCCATCAGTGATCTCCTGAATCCAACAGAGAGAATCCAGAATATCCTGGTAAAATACGGTCAGAGATAATATCCCACTGACTATAACACATAGATCCATTGTTCATTACGAACCCGCAGACTAACAGATCATTGCGGATCGGTTTTATAGAAACACACACCTCCCATGGGGCAATGTTTTAGGAAAGCAGATGCCATATGGGAGGTAATTTTATGTCTTTTTCCACTCCATCTTCTTCAACTAATAATTATGAACTCAAACTGGGCACAACCGAATCATTGTTGTGCGCAGTTTGAGTTATGAACATAATTTTCTCACCGTTTTTTGAAAGTTCATAGTTTTTTTAGAAATTAAACAATATTACAACACATCTGTTTCCTATAATGAATTCATAAACAATAAATAAGCCGATTGACTAATGTTTGTTATAGATTCTTTTTCATTTTTTTCATTTTCGGTCATGAGGCAGCTCCCTCTGCCTTATGACCACTCCTTTGAGTGTTACTTTGAAAAGCCCGAAGCGAAAGCTTCGGGCTTTTCATGTGCTTATAAAACTATTTTCTATTTCGTTGCAACTTTTTTGTGATATAATGACACGTATCAATAGAAGGTAATAAAATCAATAAACGTTAACCCGACACACATCGGTACAACAAACAATTATTATGGAGGTGAACGCTATGACTACCGGATTGACCTTAAGCGCTGTATGCCTGATCGGACTTGTAGTGATCGTCGGAGGCATCATCATAGGATTTCATTTTTGGGACAGGGATTAAGCCTATGCAAACAAGGAAAACCGGCGTTCTGCCCTTGTTTTCCACTGCGTTACGAGCATTATCCTATATATCAAAAAACGGCACCGGAGAACACATAAAGCTTCTCCGGTGCCGTTTTCCCGGTATGATCCTGTATATCCTTCTGTCTTAGATTGCTCCGAACATTTCCAGACACTGTCTGTTGGTCCCCCGGAAAATATCCTCTCTGCCCTCAAACATCCGGCAAAGCTTCTCCAGACGATCCCAGCTGTCCCTGACATAATACTCATAACTGTGTCCCCAGATGTAAAACAGCATATTCTCTCCCGGAGCCGGTTCACGATCAATAAATTTCTGCGCCAGCTCAAAAAGCTGCTCATCATCGTGATGACAGGTTGCCTTCAACAAAATCGGCTTCTCCGGTACAGCGAAGCTGTGAGTCACTTCTACCGTACGTCCATATTTCAATCCATGACGCTGCAGATAATCAACGGCCGCATCGTCATACGCACCATAGGCATACGCCATCCCTACCGGCTTCTGCCCATAGATCCGGGTAATATTGTCTATATCCGTCAAAAACTCCTGATCCATCTCCTCCTCTGTCATATCAGCAGGCGCCCGGTGGGTCAGACCATGAACCGCTATCTCATGCCCTGTATAGAGATCCCCGATAGTTTCCTGATCCATACGGTAAATCTCCTTGCCCTCAATATCAAAATGACTCTCCCTGCTCTGTATACCGGTATTCAGGTTGAAGGTGCATTTCATACCGTAACGGTTCAAGATCTCCACCAGTTTCCGGTCTGATTCAATGCCATCATCATAACTAAACGTAATTGCTTTCTGATATTTCATCGTAATTCTCCATTCCTTTCTTAACATTTATCCCACAGGGGCATACCATCAGAGCCATTATCTTTCATCCGGATCAAATAGCAGGCCCTTATGCCCTTATTTCTGGGATTTTTTATCTTTCATACTTCTCTCAGCACAAGCTCCACAACCTGCAGAACATCCTCCTGCACTGTAAATTTCACTTCATAGCCCCCAAAGCTCATACCGTAAATCCGTTCCGGGTCCTTCTGATACCGCGGTCTGGGGTCCTGCGCCAGAACGCCCCGAAGTGCCTGAAGCTTTTCCCCGGAAATCCCGGACGCTGCGACAAGCTCTTCCGGAAGCTCCACGGTAACACGCCGCGCCTCTGTCCCGTCCGTAAAGCCGCCCTTTGCCTCCGGGTGACTGTCCGCATAGGGTAGATACGGCTTGATATCATAAATGGGCGTCCCATCCATCATGTCAACTCCGGACACCCAGATCACTGGCTTCCTTGAATCCTCCAGATCGATCCGTTCCAGTTTGACGCAGGACAGACCAATGGGATTGGGACGAAAGGGAGAACGTGTTGCAAATACGCCAATCCGCTGATTGCCTCCCAGCCGGGGCGGACGCACCGTCGGAGACCAATCCGACCGCACCGCCTTCGAAAACTCCCATACCAGCCAGAGGTGCGAAAATGCCTCCAGCCCGCGGACTGCATCCAGATTGCGGTACTCCGGTTCCAGAACGATCTTTCCCATAAGCTCCGGCACCAGACCACTTTGTCTCGGCACTCCAAACTTTGTCACAAAATCCGTATGGATCCTGCCGATCATCTTCATTTCCATTGATTTCTCACCTCCCGGAATTTGATAAAAAGGGCAAAACCAGCGTTTTGCCCTCCAAGAATTGCTTCGCAATTCTCGTTGACATTACACTATGTTACGAGCATTATCTTATACACTAAAAAGGGCAAAACCAGCGTTTTGAACATTTTCCTATACATTGAAAAAATGAGCCCGGCAATGCTCTCAGGCACTGACCGGACTCATCCGCTCATCAGTTACATCTCTGCACAACCAATCAGGCACGTACCAGTTCTACCTGCCAAAATCCCTCCGTGTGAGATGGTCCCTGTGTAATCTCAACTTTAAATTTATACATTGCCTCCTCCAACTTACGCTGGAACTGCACCTCGGAAAGATCTGAATCTGGCTCCTGCAAGATGATTGTGTCACCAACCTTTGCATAACTATAGGCAGAACCTAATGTCTTAAATGTAGCCTTCCAAGTTTCTTTTTTCTTTAAAAAATCAAACACAATAATCACCTCTGCTTTCTATAATTATATGTCAGCTTCAAAATCTCGTGTCATATATCCGCTAGATAAGTGCATTATAACACATTTGTCAGGAAAATGAAAGCAATTCACACTATTTTCATTGGAAAAATATATTTTTTTATGATAACACCATTCTTACTGCTCCGTACATGCCGGCATCATTGCCAAGCTCTGCCAGACGGAACTCTTTGCCCTTGAGTGCAAACATAACATCCTGCTCGTACTTTTCCTGTACCACATCCAGTACGATCTGACCGTTTTTGGATACGCCGCCACCGATGACAAATGCCTGTGGATCTACCACGGCTGCCACATGGGACAATCCCTTGCCCAGATAGCTGGAGAAGGTATCTACGATCTCCTTTGCCAGAGCGTCGTCGTTTTTGTATGCCTTAAACAGCTCCAGTCCGGTGATCGGATGATCATACTGGCGAAGCTCTGACGGTGTGTCGGTCTGCTCCAGCTTCTCCTTGGACATGCGTGTGATACCCGTTGCGGAAGAATACTGCTCCAGACAGCCCTTCTTACCACAGCCGCAGGTGCGTGTCTCATGAGGATTTACCAGTAAATGGCCGATCTCGCCTGCTGCACCGTTGCTTCCCGTAAGGATCTTGCCGTTCAGGATGATTCCGCCGCCAACACCGGTACCGAGAGTGACCATAACAATGCTGTCGAAGCCCCTGCCGCCTCCGCGCCACTGCTCTCCGAGAGCCGCCACGTTTGCATCATTGCCCACTTTGATCTTCTCTACACCGGTCAGCTTGCGAAGCTCATCTGCCACAGAGAAAATACCCCATCCCAGATTGGCGCATTTCAGCACACGGCCATCCTCCGTGATCGGTCCCGGCACACCCATACCAATACCAATGACATCGTTTTTGTCAATGGACTTCTCTTCATTCTTATCGGCAATCGCCTTCGCAATATCCGGCAGGATCAGCTCGCCGTTATTCTCCTTGCGGGTCACGATTTCCCACTTCTCAAGCATATTGCCTTCCTCATCAAAAAGTCCCATCTTTACTGTAGTTCCACCTAAGTCTACCCCATAAATATACTTCATCTGATATTTCCACCTTTCCTTTTTATACATGACATACAAGAAGCCGCCGCTATATTGACCCGCCGATCTCCTGCGCTGTGTCAATATAACAGCGGCTCATATTGGCCGCAGATCGATCCACTGCGATCTGCTCTGACCCTTGCATCATATTGTTTTCTATATCATACCCGATTTTACCGAAATGGTAAAGCGTTTAAGAACGATAATCTCCATTAATCTTTACATAATCATAGGTGAGATCACAGCCCCATGCTTTGGCTGAACCGTCTCCCTGCTTCAGATCAATGTCAATATAAATCTCATCCTCTGCCAGCACCTTTGCCGCAAAATCCTCAGAGAAGTCAATACCGGCACCGTTTCTGCATACCTCTAAAGTTCCTGCTGCCGATGAAAGATCTACATCCATGGTATCAATGGCAAAATCCGCATCTGCGTAGCCAATAGCACACAATACACGTCCCCAGTTGGCATCCTCTCCAAACATCGCACATTTGAACAGCGGGGAACGGATCACACTTTTGGCAACGATGATCGCTGTCTCCTGATCAGGAGCGCCCTTGCAGGTACACTCTAAAAGCTTCGTTGCTCCTTCTCCGTCCTTTGCCAGCATACGTGTCATATTCATCATAACAATATAAAGTGCCTGCTTAAATACTGCAAAGCCGGTATCCTCTGTTGTGTGGATCTCCTCGTTGCCAGCGAGACCGTTTGCCATCACGCTGACCATGTCATTGGTCGAAGTATCTCCGTCAATACTCAGACAGTTGTATGTAATCTTGACGATCTCATCCAGTGCCTTCTGGATCATCTCATGGCTGATCGCCACATCAGAGGTGATGAAATTCAGAGTTGTTGCCATGTTGGGATGGATCATGCCACTTCCCTTTGCCATACCGCCCAGATGACATGTTTTTCCGGCAATTTCAAACTCAACTGCCACCTGCTTCTTCACGGTATCGGTAGTCATGATCGCTGTGGCCGCTGCGTCATTGCCTGACTCACTGAGACCATCCACCAGCTCCTCCATATGATCTGCAAAAGGAGCGGTAGACATCGGAAGTCCGATCACACCTGTGGATGCAACCACCACCTGATCCTCTGTAATCCCCAGAGCGTCTGCTGCCAGCCGGGATGTCTCGGCTGCCACCTGCTCCCCGTTTGCATTGCCGGTATTGGCATTCTTGGAATTTACGAGAACCGCATGGGTCACTCCGTTTCCGGCCTCCAGATGCTTCTTCGTCACAAGGATCGGCGCACCCTTGACCTTATTCTGTGTATAGACAGCCGCTGTCTGGCAAGGCTCCTTGCTGTATACCATACCAAGGTCATTTTTCTCCTTGTCGGGATTCAGTCCGCAGTTAAGACCGTTTGCCTGAAATCCCTGAGAAGCACAAACACCGCCGTCAATATATTTATAGCCTTCAAATTGTGTCATATTCATAATAAGTCGTCTCC
>CADAKW010000054.1 GCA_902788645.1 uncultured Lachnospiraceae bacterium | reverse complement strand
ACATTCTTGGTATATGGCAGATCCTCGTCATTGGTAAGCACGCAGCCACGGCTTACATCCACCTCACGGTCAAGCTGGATCGTTACTGCCTGTCCTGCCTCCGCCTCCTGCACCTCGGCATCTCCGTTCAGGATTGACTTAATGGTTGCCTTCTCATCGCTCGGCAGTGTGGTGATGGTCTCTCCTACCTTGATCTTACCGCTTTCAATCTGTCCCTGGAATCCACGGAACTCATGATTTGGACGGCATACACGCTGTACCGGCATATAAAATACAGAAGAATTCTCCTGCTCTGAAATATCTACTGTCTCCAGATAATTTAAGAGTGTTCCACCCTGATACCAAGGCATATTGTCTGACTCTACAGTGACATTGTCGCCCTCTGTCGCGCTGACCGGAATGATCTTTACGCTGTAAAGACCAAGGCTTTCTGCCAGCTCCTTAATATCCTTTTCAATGGCTTTGAAACGCTCCTCGCTGTAATCTACCAGATCCATCTTATTAATTGCAAAGACGAAATAACGGATACCCATCAGGGCGCAGATTCTTGCGTGGCGTCTGGTCTGTACCAGTACACCCTGCTTTGCGTCTACCATTACAACCGCAAGCTGTGCAAAGGAAGCACCAACTGCCATGTTTCTTGTATACTCCTCATGACCCGGTGTGTCTGCCACGATAAAGCTGCGGTGGTCTGTGGTAAAGTAACGATATGCCACGTCAATAGTGATACCCTGCTCACGCTCTGCCATCAGTCCATCCAAAAGCAGTGAATAATCAATCTCACCGCCACGGGAACCAACCTTACTGTCCAGGATCAATGCCTTCTCCTGATCTGCATACAGCAGCTTGGAATCATATAAAATATGTCCGATCAAGGTTGATTTTCCATCATCTACACTTCCACAGGTTATAAATTTTAATAATCCATTCATCCTAGAAATACCCCTCTCTCTTTCTTTTTTCCATACTTGCAGCACCACCGTCCTTGTCAATGACACGGCTGGTTCTCTCAGATTCTACGGAGCTTAAGGTCTCCTCAATGATCTCATCCAGTGTAGTTGCATCAGACTCGATACCACCGGAAAGCGGATAACATCCCAGAGTACGGAAACGAACCATTTTCATCTCCGGCTTCTCGCCCGGCTCCAGACGCATACGGTCATCATCCACCATGATAATGTTGCCGTCGCGGTAAACAACCGGTCTCTCTGCTGCAAAATAAAGTGGTACGATCGGGATATTTTCCCGCTTAATGTACTGCCAGATATCTTTCTCCGTCCAGTTGGAAATCGGGAATACACGGATGCTTTCGCCCTTGTTGATCTCTGTATTGTATAATTTCCACATTTCCGGACGCTGATTCTTCGGATCCCACGCATGGGACTCATTACGGAAGGAGAATATCCTCTCCTTGGCACGGCTCTTTTCCTCATCACGGCGGCCGCCACCAAATGCTGCGGTAAAGCCATATTTGTTGAGTGCCTGCTTCAGTGCCTGTGTCTTCATGATATCGGTATAAGCAGCACCATGGTCAAATGGGTTGATCCCCTGCTTTACACCCTCTTCATTGATATATTCCAGCATTTCAATGCCCAGTTCTTTTGCCGTTTTATCACGGAACTCGATCATCTCACGGAATTTCCAGGTCGTATTGACATGGAGAAAAGGAAATGGCGGTTTCTCCGGGTAAAATGCTTTCATTGCCAAATGAAGCATTACTGAGCTGTCCTTACCGATCGAATATAACATAACCGGCTTCTCACACTCTGCAGCAACCTCTCTGATTATGTAGATTGCCTCTGCCTCTAATTCATCCAAATGTGTTAATCCACTCATAGTCGTCTCCATCCTTTTCTAATATTTGTTGGAACTGCGCCGGTCAACATCGATCGTAACCTCGCGTCCGTTGCTTTTATGAATATTCCAATGTAAGATCTGTCCGTCTTTTGTCACAGTCATAACGCTTCCATTGCCGCCAATATCTGCTCCAAGGAAAAATCCAATAGCTCCCACGGGACATTCCTTCACACAGGAAGCACATCCCCAGCAGTCTCTGGGATACCGCATGACTGCCTTCCCCTGCTCCTTCTCGATGAGGGTACCGGGGCAAACCTCCATACATTGTCCGCATCCCACACATTTCTGCCGATTAATTTGTATGCTCATAGGATCCCTCCTTTACAATGTCTCTTAAAATGATCTGAAGCTTTCCATCCACCAGACGGGAATTGACATATTTAAAATAATTCTCGTCTGTTTCCGGATAATCCAGATTTTCATTGAAAGAATGCCATCTCGTCTCCTTGCGACCTCTCAGATGAGCGATCAGACTCTTGCAGACGATCAGGCGCTCCTTTAATTCATAAACAAACAGAAGCTCATGCATATTTTCCGCCGCAAGCTGATCTGCCAGGGCGAGCAGCTGATCGATCTTTTCATCCGCAAGCTTTAACTGCTTCTCGTTATATTGATAATGGGTTGAAATGCCGCCGGCATATTCATCCATTACCTTCTGCATCGCTTCCTCCAGCTCCTCTGCGGTAAAGGAGGATTTATGATCACTCAGGATATTCTCATAAGCCTCAATCTCCTGTCCCGCCTGGACCTCGATATATTTCTTTATCTTCTCCGAAGAAGATACTGCTTTTTTCGACGAATCATTCTCTGTCTGATCTGCTTTTTCATTGGAGACCTTTGCATTTCCTGCAAGCTGTGCTTCAATCGCCTTTGCTGCAAGCTCTCCCTCTGCCAGTGCTCCGGTGACATATTTCTGTGGACAGCCTCCTGCTACATCTCCTGCGGCGTAAAGACCATGGATCGTTGTCTCCCGGTTGGTATCCACCCAGTAACCGCTGGCGGTATGACCTCCCACAATATAAGGCTCCGTTCCCTCGATCTCCACATCCTGCTCTCCCGGAAGCTCTCCGGTTTCAATCCATTTCAGGGTCTGGCTTGGTGCCATATTCAAATAGGCTTTCAGGAGATTCTCCTCCTGCTCTTTATCAATTCCGCTTGTTTGCAGATAACATGGACCGTTTCCCAGCTGATTTTCCTTGACTGTGCCATAGACACGCTCGCTGGTGGTCAGTCCGTATTTATCCTCATAAACAAAGCCCCTGGAATTGACCTGCTTTGCTCCGACACCCTGTGCAATGGTACCGGTCGGTGCAATAGTATCCTTACATCTCAGTGCAATAAAGCGCATCTCAAAGGATGTCATCTCTGCTCCCGCCTGAATACCCATCGCATATCCGGCTCCTGTGTTAAACGGCGGATACCACATTTTATGTCTGGAAAATCCCGGATTGTTTGGCTTGTAAAGTCCTGCGGCGCCTCCGGTGGCTACCAGCACAGCCTTTGCCTCGATCACATAGGCAGCCTCATCCTCCAGAGAAAATCCTACGGCACCGTAAACGGTTCCGTCCTTCGTCAGAAGCTTTGTGATATTCACACGGTTTAAGATGGATACATTTTCCTGTGCCTGAACTGCTTTGGCAAGGATCGGCTTGAAGTTCTCGCCGTTGATCTTGATATTACGGTTTCCTCTGGTAACATATTCTCCGTTTTCATCCTTGAGGATCACAAGACCAAGCTGCTCCATGTCTGCCGTCACTTCATTGAAATGCTCTGCCGCTGTCAGCAGAAGATCCTCTCTGACAATGCCTGCGGCATCCTTTTTGGCATAATCCACATAATCCTGCGGCACATGGCCTTTCGTGATATAGGCGTTAATGGCATTGACGCCCGCTGCCAGACAGCCGCTGCGCTTAATATGTGCTTTCTCCGCGATCACAATGGACAGCTCCGTATCCCGGCTCAGTGTCAGTGCTGCATAGCAGCCTGCTGTACCTCCTCCGATGATCAGCACGTCTGTCGTGATCCGGCGTACCTGGAAATCTTTACTCATGGAACCATCCTTTCTGTGTCGTGTTTATCATAGCAAAATCTGTTTATCTGATCCCCCTGACTGCTGAAATACTGTCATGATCAAATATACTGTATCTCATGTATCGTAACATTCTTCTCCGGATCAATGCCAAATGCCTTTAATACCGGATGATCTGCCTCCTGCAGAGACAGGATCAGATATTCCATCGTGGAATCATAAGCCAGCCGTTTGTCCTCCTCGGAAGGACGGGATGGTGACTCCGGATGGGAATGAAAGTTGCCGATCAGCTTCTTTCCTTTGACTCTCGCATCCTTCACGGCTGCAAGCTGTTCCTTCGGATCCATGGAAAAATGTTCGTTACTTGCATCAATATTGGTCAAAAGATATACATCGGTGATCGTCTTGATCTCTCCGTCAATATCTCCTGCCAAAAGACCACAGGACTCGTTTGGAAGTCCTTCCCGGCAATGTGCCAGGATCTTTTCATAATCTTCCTTTTTCATTTTCAGCGTGATCGCCATATTTTCACCTTGCTTTCTATATCATCTCTCTATTCTGTATTCTATTCACCGGTATCTACTTCTTCAGACCACAGCCCGCTGCTTACGCAGCTTCCGTCTGTGCTTCGCACATCCTCCGGCTGAGGTTGAAGAAGCAGACAGCCTTCACAGTCTGCACTAAGTAAGCTCACTGCTTTTTGCAAGCAAGCTTGCCAGGCAGTAATCTTACTTAGCACACCGGTGAATAGCCTTACTTAAGGTCACATTCCGCCTGCTCATAATCGATCAGCTCTGTGATGGTTGGCTCATCGCCGCATACCGCGCAGTGATCATCCTTCGGAAGCTTAATGGTATGGAATTCCATCTTTAACGCATCATAGGTCAGAAGCTTTCCTGTGAGAAGATCTCCCTTACCGATAATATATTTGATAGCCTCCATTGCCTGCAGACTTCCGATCACGCCGCCCATGGCACCGATGACACCAGCCTGCTTACAAGTTGGAACGGCATCCTTTGGCGGTGGATTCTTGAATACACAACGGTAACATGGTCCTTCTCCCGGTACATAGGTCATAAGCTGTCCCTTGAAGCGGATGATACCGGCATGGGAAAATGGCTTCTCCGCCATAACACAGGCATCATTGATCAAAAACTTTGCCGGAAAGTTATCGGTACCGTCGATAATAAAATCATAATCCTTAATGAGATCCATAATGTTGCTGGCATCTACGAAGGTACGGTATGTCTTTACGGTTACATCCGGGTTGATGGCTTCCATGGTCTCTGCTGCGGATTTCACCTTTGCCTTGCCCACATCATTGGTCGTATGAATGACCTGTCTCTGCAGATTGGAAAGATCTACCTCATCCGCATCCACAATACCGATGGTTCCTACTCCTGCTGCTGCCAGATAAAGTGCTGCCGGAGCACCAAGTCCACCGGCTCCGATGATCAGAACGCTGGCATTCAGCAGCTTTTTCTGTCCCTTCACTCCCACTTCCTGGAGAATGATATGACGGGAATATCTCTCAAGCTGTTCGTTTGTAAAAGCCATTATCTTGCTCCTCCTCCCATGAAGTAAAGAAATTCTACGGCATCTCCGTCCTTCAGGACAGTCTCGCCAAACTTCTCTCTGTTTACAAAATCATCATTGATCGTTACGGTAACATACAATGGATTCTCTACATTTTCCTTCTCAATAAGCTGCTCTACTGTAACGCCCTCTTCATACTCTTTCTTGTTTCCTGCGATTGTGATTGTCATAATGATAACCTTTACCCTTTCCTGTATCCGGTTTAACCTGCAGATACATCGTCTTTTTATTTTGGTATGCCCGTTTTTGTGGACATATTTTATATACTTTTCGTGTCCTATTTTCAGGACACTTCTCCTTGTTTTATATATCCCGTTTTGCGGACACTGTTTTATCTCTTCAGATATCTGTCACAAGCTTTGTGATCTCTTCTCTCTTGGCTACTCCGGTGAGTCTCCACTGCTGCTCTCCGTGAATGAAATAGATCAGTGTTGGTGCCGACATTACATCGTACTTACCGGCAAGACCCTGCTCATAATTTACATTGACCTTAACCACATCGAGCCTGCCCTCGTAATCATCCTCAATCTCACCAAGCACACCAGCCATTCTTTTGCATGGAATGCATGTATCCGAATAAAAATCCACCAAAACCGGCTTATCCGCTTTCAATACCTTTTCTTCAAACTGCTGCTCATTAATTCTTGCTGCCATATGTATCACCATGCCTTTCTATAATTTGTTCTTTCTTTACTCTTCTTCTACCTTGCGGACGAGCAGGGTGTATGTTCCATCCTCATTGTCCTCCAGCTTGAGGATCTGATGACCCTCTTCCTTTATACTTCTCGGTACGTTCTGTACCGGCTCGCCGTCATTCATCCTGATCGCAAGGATCTCTCCGTCATCAAGCTCCTCCAGTGCTACCTTTGCCTTTACAAAGGTTACCGGGCAAACCACATCAGTAATATCTACATTATCATCAATCTTAATCTCAGCCATCATATGCCTCCTTTAATACCTTGTATAATTTATCGCTTCCTACTCTGTCAATGGTAAACTTGAAACGCTCTCCTGCGTTTGCGTGATCATCAAAGAACTGGATCGCTGCATCTGTCACCCGGAAAAGCTGTTCCTCTGAGGTGATCGGTGGCAGCATATACTGACCTTCCTTGATGGTATTACCAAAGGTACCGCCACAGGATACCAGATATGCACTCTGGGCATCCCACGCGTCTGTCGGACAGGACTTCACGCAGCGTCCACAGTAATTACATTTGCCCTGATCCAGTGTGATCTTGCCATCCTCCAGCTTCAAGGCTCCCTCGCGGCAGACCTTTACGCAGAGTCCGCAGCTGATGCAGGCATCCTCTTTCCATGCTACCTTTGTTGCACCCTTGATTCCCACATCATTTTCCTCTGCCTTAAGGCAGTTGTTACGGCATCCTGTCACACCAAACTTAAATTTGTGTGGAAGCTCTCTGCCGAAATAACGCTCATCCAGCTTCTTTGCAATTTCCTGTGTATCAATGTTACCGCTTGGACAAACCGCATTACCCTGACAGGCTGTCACGGTACGGACTCTCGGTCCGCATACACCCGGCTTGCAGCCGCCCTCGGCAAGCTCTTCCTTTACCACATCAATGTCATCTAACTTAATAAACGGAATCTCTACTCCCTGTCTGGAGGTAAGATGTACATATCCCTCACCATGTGCCTCCGCAACCTCTGCGATCTTCTTGAGATTTTCTGCTGTAAGTGTTCCGCCCACTACGGCGATACGAAGAGAAAAATTATTTTTCTGCTTCTGTCTCATAAATCCGCCTTTTTTTAATGTTCCGTAATCTACTGCCATGTTCTGTACCTATCCTTTCATATTTCATATGCCCTTTATGTCCTAAACTGCGCCAGCCGCAGCTTTCTCCTTTGATCTTCTCTGATCAGATCATTTCTTATTTATGCGTTTACTGCACGGATCGCAGTTTCAAAATCCTTTTTCAGATCCTCAATATCCTCAATGCCGACACTGATCCGGATCTGGTCCTCATATACTCCCGACTGGATCTGGTCCTCTTGGGAAAGATGAACCGCGATCGTGGATGCCGGATGAAGAACTAATGTCTTAGTGTCCCCAATATTGGACAGAATATATGGAAGCTTTAATGTATTGATGATCTCAAATGCCTTTTCCCTGCTTCCCGTCCTCACTGTGATGATGGCTCCGAAACCGCCGTTTAACTGTTTCTTTGCCAGCTTGTAGTATGGACTCTCCGGCAGTCCCGGATAATTAACCGTAAGTCCTGCTCCCATATCTCTCAGGAACTCTGCCAGCGCCTTTGCATTGTCACACTGTCTCTGCATTCGCAGCCCCAGAGTTTCCAGCCCCAGATTATTGAGAAATGCATTTTGCGGAGATAAACAGGCTCCCGTATTTCGGAAGAGTCCGTTCCGAAGCTTTGCCACATATGCCATCGGGCCAAACTTCTTATATGGAACAAGTCCAGGATATCTCTCCGGATCCCATTGAAACCTCCCTCCCCAGGTGAGGATACCACTGATGGCATCACTGTTTCCGTTTATGTACTTTGAAGAGGAGTTTACCACCACATCTGCTCCAAGCTCCAGCGGCTTTACCAGATAAGGAGTCGCCACTGTATTGTCTATGACAAGAGGCAGTCCGTGAGAATGTGCCATATCTGCCACCGCCTGAATGTCTGTGACATCCAGTTTCGGATTGCCGATGGTTTCTGCAAAGATCACTCTCGTCCGGTCTGTGATGAGCTTTTCATAAGCCTCCGGCTCATTCTCTGTCACATACCTTGTGGTGATCCCGAAGCTTTCCAGATCCTCGAAAAGCTCTACGGTGCCGCCGTAAAGTCCGGCTGCCGCAACCACCTCATCCCCAGCCTGCAGGATATTGGCCAGTGCATTAAATAATGCTGCCATTCCGGAAGCACATGCGACGCTTGCCACTCCGTGCTCCAGCTTCGTGATTCTCTTTTCAAATGCCTCCACGGTAGGATTATTGATCCGGGTGTAAGAAAAACCCATCGCCTTATTCGTGAAGATATTTTCCAGATCTTCGGCACTTTTGTGCTGAAAGGCACTGCTTTGATAGATCGGTGTATGGGTGGCTCCGTAAGGATCCTCCTGTGGTACACCGTGCAAAAGCATTGTGTTAAATCCATACTCTGTCATTTGTTTTCTCCAATCTCTGTAATCTCTATCAATTTACTAGGGATATATTACACCCCTTTTCATACTTTGTCAATAGGAATTATCAAAAAAGTTGTTTTTCCCGATCGGATTTTATCTGATCAGACGAAATATGCTCTCCCGGATCAAAACGCAAACAAGCGCCGCACCCTTCGTACGACGCTTGTTGTTATTTTCTGATCTCTCAGAAATATGTTTTTGTTTTATTTGAATGCTGTTACATACAGATACAGGAAGTATGTCTTGTCATTCTGCTTGACGGTTACACGCATCAGGGATTTGCCCTTCTTCTTTGCAGTGTAGCGTCCCTTCTTATTAATTGGCAGTGCCTTCTTATTGTATGACACATACTTCACCTTCGCACTCTTTTCCAAGCCATAGATCTTGATCTTTGTTGACTTCTTCAGCTTTCTCTTCTTGGCGATCAGGATCGTCGGTGTCTTGATGCGGCTGGACTTAAACTTCTTCAGCTCAGACGCGTTCTTGAACTTCTTACGAACCTCGATGTTGACAACCAGACGGTTGCTGTATTTTCCTTTAACCGCTGTAATTGTAAGAGTTGCTTTTCCTTTTTTCTTCGCCTTGATAACACCCTTCTTGTTCACAGTAGCTACTTTACTGTTTGTGGATGTTACGATGACTGTTGCACCCTTACATTTCATCATCTTTAACTTTGCCTTAGATCCCTTCTTCATTACCTTATGAAGCTTGAAGCCCGGGATCTTGTATGCATTGGCCATTTCCAGAAGCTGTGGATACGTATACATACATCCGCCATCCTTCAGTCTCTGATTTACAGCAGACTGCTCTTCTGCGGTCATTTCGTTCCATTCCTTCTCACCGGAAGCAATGATATCTTTTGTAAGATCATCTACCTTTTTGATGATCTCACCGGAGGAATCCTTACCGTGATCCTCTACAAACTTGTCAACCTTGCTGATCTGATCCGGTGTCAGTGTTGCAGATGCATTGGCCGGAAGTGTTCCGGTCGGTGTCGCTGTCGGACTTGTGCCTGGTGTTGCTGATGGGCTTCCACTTGGAGCCGGTGTCTTGCTCGCATTCGGATCGTTGCTTGGTGATACCGATGGACTTGCACTGCTGTCCGGATCACCGCTTGGTGATACAGATGGACTTGCACTGCTGTCCGGATCGCCACTTGGAGCTACCGACGGACTTGCACTGTTGTCCGGATTGTCACTCGGAGCTGTACTAGGTGATGCTGACGGGCTTCCGGATGCTGACGGACTTGTGCTAGGCGATGGTGACGGACTTCCGGATGCTGACGGACTCGGACTGGTTGCGTCCGGTTTCTTTGTCTGTACCGGTTGAGGCTCGGAAACGAGATCGATAGAACCACCTACGATCTGATCCGGTGTCAGCTCGGAAACATCCTTGAGATCCTCCAGTGTAGCATTTTTGTCAAGAGCTACTACCTTGTATGTACCATCTGCCGGCAGATCGGAGAAGATAACCTTTCCGTCTCCACCCGGAGTCCAGTAATCCTTGGATGACTCATCGTATACATATTCCTTTTTGGTCTCATCATATTTCGTTCCAAGTGCTGTATACTTACCATCCTTCTTTACCAGGATACCGTATTTGTAATCAGGATTTGCCGGAATGACAGAGATGGAAATAGTATCATCCTCGTTGTCTTCCAGTGTATCCTTGTCATCATAACCGGTGATCTCTGCATCAATGTCCGGAGACATGATAACAACATCTGTCTTTGTCTCCTTACGGGCAACGATCGCATACTGCTTATTCTTGTCTACCGTAAAGATCAACTTTCCACCCGGCTTTGCAGGACGGTAATATCCGGAAAGATCTTCTGTGATCTTGATCGGCTTCTGTGTTACATCATTCTCATCGACCGTAGGAATATCCCACAGCGGCTTCTCATCTCCACCAAGCTCAATAATAGCATATACGGTATCTTCCAGAGTCGGTGATACCACGATCTTTGTCTTTCCTTCTTCATCAGATTCCTCAAAGGTTACATCTGAATCAGTACGGGTAGTATCATACTTGTCGGAAGCAATCGTTCCCTTGTAGTGTCCACTACCGGAAACCTTTACTCCAACCTGTTTATCAATCTCATCCTTGGTGAGGATATAGTTGCGGTCTGTCGCATCCTCAATCGGCTTAAAGGTGCCATCCTCATTCCATACACCCCACTGATAAGTCAGGGAGTCCTGGGCACCGTCTGGTCCGATCCCTGAAATGTCTGCTTCGAGAACCGTTCCCTCACGCTTCACTTCGTATTGTTTGCCATCTTCTTCATTGATCGTCTTATTAACCACTCCAACTTTTCCGGTGATGGCTACCTTCTGACGAGTTGTATCATATGGGAAGGAAATTCTTGTTCCGTAATATCCTTCATCCTCGTTACCCTTTACACTTACAACAATTGTCTTATCCAGATCCTCTTCTCTCAGGGTATATGACTTACCGTTTGCCCCATCGATCGGAGTTAAACTTCCGTCTGACTCTCTGAAGGACCACTGATAGATCAGGGAATCCTTTGCTCCTACAGGAGTGATCTTGTCAATGTTGGCGGTCAGAACAGTGCCTTCCTCATTTAATGGATTGCTTTCCTCGTCAATCTTATCATTTTCGATAGACGGACGTCCCAGAATAGGACTTGGTGCCGGCTCCTCTGTAGCTGCACCTGATGGTGCCGGTGTCGGTGTTGCTGCTGCCGGAATCGTAAACGGTTCCCTTGAAGTTGCAGAGCCTGTATAATCATTGGAATCATCTTTGGCCTTAACCGTCAGATAAATATCCTTGCCCTGATCCTCTTTCTTAACGACATAGGAAGGATCTGTTCCAATGATCTTCTCATTGCCGTCGGCATCCTTTGACTTCCATATATAATCCACCTGATCTGCAATATCAGCATCAGCAGGACTTACAAGGTCCTCCAGATCTGCCACCAGAATGGTTCCCGGCGCTAGCTCATCATCCTCATCCTTCTGTGCGATGGACGGTCTTCCTGTGAAGCTCTTTTTGGTATGAGTTGCATCAAACTCCTTAGAGGTTGCAATGCTGCCCTCATAATCATCCTTACCAACCAGCTCCACCTTGATCTTATGATCGATCAGTTCATCTGTGAGAGTAAGACTGCTGCCTGTCTGGCTTGTAATCTCTGTCCAGCGGATCGTTCCCTCCGTCTTGTCCTCTACTCCCACATACCACTTATAAACATAATCGGTATATCCTTCTACTGTCTTGGATGTTTTATCATCCTTCACATCACTTGCATCTATGTTCAGAATAGTTCCCGCCTTAATCTCATCGTCACTATTCTTGGTTGCGATAACCGGAGTACCTGAAAAGCTCTTCTTATCCGGAGTCTCTGTGGTGCCTGGATCCTTTACATTCGGATTAACGACCTTGTCCTCAATCTCACTACCGGATACCAGAACTTCCTCTCCCAGATTATCCTTTAATGCCTCATCGTCTCCCGGCATACCGCCAAACTCGATATAATAACCGGCATTCGGACCATCATTTGGCCAGTCATTCCAACGGCCATACTCATACTTACCGTAATAACCAAAGCCCTCATCCATGGCAGTACCACCATTTGGCTCTACGTTGCTGCTGCCGTTTTCCCAGTTGGAGAAGTAACCATCCTTAGTCTCAAAACCACCGTCTTTATAGTTATCAACATAACCACAGGCAGAAACCTGCTGTCCAAACTCCTCGCCGGCCTCAGGACCGCTTACCCAGCGCCATACAAAGTCCTCCGGGTTATCTCCCGTAAACTTTGGTAAGGTCTGATCGATATTGCCTGACTCTACATCTGCAAGAGAGATTCTCGTACATCCGATCCAGCCTGTTCTGGCATAATTGCCATGCTCAGGGAATGTAGAAAAGAGGAAACGGTCCTCACCACGGGATGTCAGTGTGGCAAGATAACCGGTAACTCCGTTAAACTTGGCTGTCTTGGCCTCGTTGTACGCTTTTTCCCATGAGCCTGTCTCCCAGCCATATGTCTCCTTTGCAAATGGAACATATGCATAAAAATGACCATTGTAGTAATGAAGCTGTACATTTTTTTCATTGACAGTTGTCTTCATGTCTGTTGATGCCAGTGTTGTAGCTGTGATCGTAACCTTCTGTTTGCCCTGCTCACTGGTAGTAAAACGAAGTGTTCTCAGATATGCCTGAACTACACTAACCTCTGCTCCACGAGGAAGCTCTTTGGAAAGATCGTAGACAGAGTCAAAGTCGAAGGTAATAGACTCATACATAGAAGTACTGTCTGTGGAAAGGTCTTCCTTACCACTACCCTGGCTGACACCACCGTCAGTGCCGTACTTTTCATCCAGACTTTCTGCCGTCAGAATACCTTGACCAACGACCTTTCTGCTGCTGGTCTCATGGGCATCCAGAATAGTAGTTCCCGTAACTCTGATGTACCCACTGTCAGCTGTGACTGTCAGGTTGTGGATCGTCTTGCTCTCATCCGGCACAGTAACAGTCAGATCCGGATAAGTATAATATCCGGCAGAGGAGATCTTTGCCTTGCCAAATGTGATCGTGGCCTCTCCGGACGCTGCTTTTGCGCTCCGGGGTGCTGCAAATTCTCCACCAAAAAGACTCATTACCATAGACAAAACCAACAACCATGATATGCTGCGTTTTCTCAATCTTTTTCGGTTCATGAATTTATCCCTCCTATGATTTGTGTATTTTATATCGGAAAAGTTTCCCCTTTCCTTTATAGCTTAATGGTATCATTTATTCTTTAAATATTCAACTGCTCTTTGAAGCTGATTATCTATTGTCAGACCACTCTTTTCCAGTGTATATTTTGTATCATCCGGCGTAACGGGGATATCCGGTTCCAGGCCTGTTCCATGGATATTTCTTCCCTTTGGTGTATAGTATTTTGCCGTCGTCAGCTTGAGAGCCGTACCGTCCGGCAGGTCAAAGACTGTCTGCACGATCCCCTTGCCAAATGTCGTAGTACCCAGCAGCACGGCCTTATTATAATCCTGCATCGCCCCGGAAAATACCTCTGATGCACTTGCGGAGTTTTCATTGACCAGGATCACCACCGGCTTATCAAAGCTTTCCTTGTCTGTGGATCTGTATACCTCCTTCTCCCCATTTTTATCCTTCGTATAAACCACGATTCCTTTCGGCAGAAGCCGGTCCAGCATATCTACCGCTGTGCTCAGCAGACCGCCACCGTTATCCCTCAGATCAATGATCAGAGACTTTTGTCCCTTCTTCTCCAGTTTATCCAGTGCATCCCGGAACTGTTTTTTCGTCACCTCTTCAAAGGAGCTGACCGCAATGTATCCAATCCCGTTATCCAGCATTTTGGAGGCAACTGTCTGGGAATGAATCTCCTTTCTGGTGATGGTAAATTTCTTTTGATGACCCTGCCGTAAAACGGTTATCTCTACCTTCGTTCCTGCCTCACCCTTCGTCTTGCTGATAAGAGCGGTAAGGTCCATCCCCTGGGTTGATACCCCGTCCACTTCACTGATAATATCTCCGGATTTCAGGCCTTCTTTTTGTGCCGGACCACCCTTGATGGTCTGGACAATGCTGATGGAACCATCCGTTGCGCTCTGGCTCACAACCGCACCGATACCACAATAGTTGCCGGAAGTCTTTTCCTTCATGTCCTGATATTCATCTTCATTATAATATGCCGCATAGGTATCCCCCAGGCCATTTACCATCCCTTTGCAGACGGCATCCTGCATTTTTTCCTGATCGATATCGTCCAGAAAAAACTGATCCACATACGCCTGGATCTCCGACATCTTATGCTGCAGGGTGCTGTTCAGGATCCCTTCTGAATTCCACTGCAGAGCCATTCTCAGGTCGAGCTTTCCGTTTGCCGTCAGGATCACACATCCCAAAAGGATACCGGCAAGCATACACAATGCCCCTCCCAGAAAGCCCTGCCAGAATTTTTTGTCTTTCATATGATCACACCTTTCTTATGCTGATATTCGATATGTTATGACTTCCCCTTATTTAAAATACCTGCAGCCCTCTTTCCTGCTGCAGGTATCTTCTGACTGCCTCACGGCTGTTTTACATAATACATTGGATTGACGTAATTTCCCGCCTTATACATAGCAAAATGCAGATGGGGACCCGTTGATATGCCGGTGGAACCTGACCGTGCGATCACCTGTCCCTTCTCCACATGCTTTCCCACAGATGTTTTCAACTGGGAGCAATGCATATAATAAGAATAAATGCCCCCGCCATGATATATCGCAAC
>CADAKW010000053.1:1455-24087 GCA_902788645.1 uncultured Lachnospiraceae bacterium | reverse complement strand
TGCGGATGCATTGATGCTCACGGGAGAGACAGCGGCAGGAAATTATCCGGGCATTGCGATGGGATACCTGGTACAGACAGCAAAACAGGCATTACAGCATCGCAGATCATAATCGTGTTTTGGAAAGGCTGGTTTTTGTATGGCAGGATCAGTAGAACATCTGGCAGTGACCATAGAATTGCTTCATATAGATAAGAAGACTGGTGGAAGCTTTTTACAATTAAAGGATCCCATACATTTTGCATTGGGAAATCTGGCACCGGACGGGATCATGTCCCGAAAAGGGTACACACGCCCCATGAAAATGCATACGCATTTCCGGGATGGAATACCGGACTGGGAGTTTACAGCTGCGTCGAATCTGCAGCTGTTTCATCAGCGGATACGGCAGTTTTCAGAGGAAATGTTGAGGGATGAATCCCTGGACAGAGATTTATATCTTGGTTATATTACCCATATTCTGACCGATGAGATCTTTATGAAAACAGTGCGGCCGGAGTTTATGAAAAAGATTGCCGTGCTGGGACTGACAGACCGTGATGCAAAGACCTTTGAGTATTTTACCTATGATGTGAACCAGATTGATTTCCGGCTGGGCAGGGAGTATCCGGGGATGCATGAGATGAGAGCATGTCTGCTGTGTGAGGATGATTGCAGCATCCGGGAAATGAAGCATGTTCCAACGCAGGATCAGCCGGAAAAGGAACGGTATCATATTCAGACAGGAGCGGAGGATCTGCAGAAAACAGCCTGCGATATGATCACATCGCAGGAGTTGGCGGACAGTAGAGAATGGGTCCGTAATTTCTTTTTTGACCAGGCACCGATACCGGATCGTCCTGTATATTATACGTATAAAAGAGCATTGCAGTTTATAACAGAGGCGGCATTATTCATAAAAGATCATTTACCGGAATATATTTGATCTGAGGAAGACAGAAGGAAAATAGATGGCACAGCAAAGAAGGAAAAGACGATCAACAGGAAGAAGAACAAAGAAACAGAAAACAAGGCGCCGGCTATGGCTTTTGCTTATATTGTCGGTGCTTTTTTTGGTGTGCCTTCTTAATGATTGCTATCAGAAAGGGATGTTTCAAAAGGAATGGAGAGAAATCAGCCATGAAACTCCAAAAACAAAAAAGGCTTCTAAGGAAGAGAAAGAGGATCAGAAAAAGATACGTGTCCTTTTGACGAATGATGCTATGAACAGTATTTATCACAACACGATCCAAATCAGAGGAACAGAGAAGCTGACAGTGATTCAAAATGGCAAAAAGAAGCAATATGCAAAGGGCAAAACGTTGACCTTTGCAACGAGGGGACAGCATCGGATCGAAAGTTCAACAGAAATTTCCTGTCCTAAAGGAAGAATAAAGGTTGTTTCTATTACCAGATCCGGCAAAAATCCTGTGTATCGGGGATCCATGAAGCTTGTAAAGAAAAAGCAGGGCATTCTTCTGGTCAATACATTGACTCTGAGGGAATATCTGTACGGAGTTGTGCCAAGTGAGATGCCTTCCTCGTATCCAATGGAAGCACTAAAGGCACAGGCGGTATGTGCCCGTTCCTTTGCCTGGAGACAGATGCGTTCCAACAGTTATAAGACATATGGGGCGGATGTGGATGATACCACATCTTTTCAGGTGTATCATATGTCTGCAGAGGATGAAAAAACCAGAAAGGCGGTCAGGGCAACTGCCGGTCAAATGGTATATTCCAGAGACAAGGTGATCACTACATATTACTATTCCACTTCCTGGGGGTACAGTGCGTCGGAGCAGGAGGCATGGGGCGGAAACGCAGGGAAGAATTATCCGGTACGTTTTCAGCGGGCGGGAAAGGATTCCGGACAGGACCTGCTGCAGGAAGCAAGGTTTTATGATTTTATTACAAAGGATTCCACGGAGACATATGATTCCGGATATGACTGGTACCGATGGCAGGTAAAGCTTCCGGCAAAAACACTGGGAGCAAAGCTTGGGATTGGCAAAGCCAAAAAGATCAGGGTATTAAAACGGGGAAAGAGTGGACTGATCCGAAGTCTCCGGGTCAGCGGAACAAAGGGCAGGATTACTCTGGAAGGACAGGAGAAGATCAGGCAGCAGTTATATCCGGCAGGGACTGAAATCTTGAAAAAGAAATCCGGTGGAAAAGTGGTGCTTTCCATGCTGCCGAGTGCTGCATTTACGGTTTTGGACGGATCCGAGGATGGGAAAGTAATATTTACGTTGATCGGAGGGGGGCTTGGTCATGGCGTGGGAATGAGTCAGAATGGTGCCGGTGAGATGGCAAGACAGGGAAATAACTATAAAGAAATTTTACGGCATTATTACAGTCATTGTGATATTAGGTAATGATATATTATAAGAAAAATAGAAGGTCCGGATGCCTGAAAACAGGAATCCAGACCTTTTGTGCGTGCTTGGCTTGCTAGTTTAAAAAGCGGCGGACTGTTTCATTCAGCCATCCTCCAAAAAACAGGATATACATGCAGGCATAAAGCCATACCATCAGCAGTGCGATCGTTGTCATGGCTCCATAGATGGAGGAATAGTTGCTGATGTGATCTACATAGAAAGAATATAGATAAGAAAATCCAAGCCATCCGATCGTGGCAGTGATAGCACCCGGTAATTGGCTGATAAAAGTCACGCGGTTTGGTGTAATTGTGCTTCCGGTTATTTCATCAGATGGCACATACTCTGCTACATAGCCGTGTAGTTTATGGTTTGGAATCAGAACATACATGCCGGTAAAGAAAAACAGCATGATAAAAAAAACAACTGTGGATCGAAAACTGATGATCGGCAGCAGGATATGTGCCAGAAAAGGGAAAATTTTGGTAATTCGCAGAAAAAGCTGATTACCAAATACCAGAAGAACCAATGTAGCAATGATCAGCAGGGCAAAAAGCAGTGTGTAGAGCATTGCCCAGAGGCGCAGAGTGAAATATCCTCTTGTTTCCGGAATTTTGTATACGGAATTTAATCCGTAAATAATGGATAAAAAAGATTTTGACCCAAGCCATAAAGCTGCAATGACAGTGACTGGCAGCAATGATGAGGTTTGTGTAGTATAGATGTCTTGTATAATGCCTGTCATAAAATCACGAAAGGATTCCGGAAAAAATGCCTCTACTGCGGTGAAAAGCAGATCCGGAGATAACGGAAGGCGCTGTAAAAGTACCAGCATAAACATGATAAATGGGAAAAAAGACAGAATCATCATAAATGCTGCCTGACCGGCATAGGCAGATACTGCGGTATCCATAAGATTAAAACCGAGAAGCTTTCCCTTGCGGTAAATAACCTGAGGGACAGTCTTTGGTTCTTCATTCCATTGGTTTTTTAAGCGCAGAAATATTTCCCGCAGTTTATTCAGATTTTCACTTTTTTTCATCTCTTTTCCTCATTTCATGGTTAGCAGTGTGTAGTTCCCGGAACAAAGAACTTGATAGAGAGTCCGGGAATCTGTGACGGGGATCGTTGTCTCAATGCCGCCCTTTGCTACATCTTCCAATTCATGGAAATCACTTCCGGAGGATTGGATCAAATGATATTTTTGGGTCCATTCTTTGGCAAGCTCATTTTGATTATTATGTCTGGGATTGCCATTGTAGCTCTCGGCACCATCCAGATAAGCAGGATCTGCAGGGGTGCAGTAGGTTCGGTAAGGATGTGCCTGCAAAAGCAGGATATGCTCCTTTTGGCAAAGGTTGTAAAGCTCCTTCAGAGACATTTCGTGAAGATCCGGATGCTGCAGGATAAATTCTTCTGTGATACCATAAAGTAAATAATCATTGGGACTGCCCGGTAAATTTGCTTCAGCGCCCAGAAGAACCGGAAAGCCGATTTGGTCTCCGGCAGTTTTGGCGGTCTGGTATCCGTTTAAGAAATATTGCGCATACGCTTCGGATGTCTCAGAGCCGCTTCGATCCTGTGCCCATTTGCAATAATGATCTGTGATCACAACGGCATCATAACCTGCCTTCTGATATAAAGAAGGAATCTGCATGGCGGAAACATTGGCGCAGGGGCTTGCTTCACTGGTATGTGTATGCATCTCTATTTTCATAAGTAAAACCTCGATTTCTGTAAGATTCGTCTATCAGCGTTATCCTATCATTTTATGGAGTGCTTGTCAAAAATATGCAGAAAATATATACTATAGTTAAAGTGGGGATCAGAGAGAAGGAATCCGCAGATCATCACAAAAATGCAGACGGGAAATGCCCGCAGAATGGAGGAATATTATGCATAGTTTTCAGTCATTTACAGCCGATATGATGGAGTGCAGTCCATTTGATAAGATTGGAAAGGAATGGATGCTGGTTACAGCAGGCAATGAAGAAAAGGTCAATACCATGACAGCTTCCTGGGGAGGGATGGGGGTTATGTGGGGAAAGAATGCCGCATTTATCGTTATTCGCCAGAGTCGCTATACCAAGGAGTTTATTGACAGAGAAGGAACCTTTTCGTTGTCATTTCTGGGAGAGAAGCGTCGCAATATGCTCAAATATCTGGGAACCGTGTCCGGACGTACAGAGGATAAGATTAAGGAAGCAGGTGTAGAGATTAATTATCAGAATGGTGTGCCATATGTGGATCAGGCGAATCTGGTACTGATCTGCAAAGCTATGTCTGCAACGGAGTTGAAGCCGGAAGAGTTTCTTGATCAGGACATCGATGAAAAATGGTATGGGGACAAGGATTATCATACCTTATACATTGCAGAGATTACAGATTTTCTGGCACGGTAATTGTGTTTTTTCTGTGAGGAAAATGTGGCAGGGAATTGGTATTTTTGTGTCAAAAACAGCCAGATTGATTAGTAGAATAAATCTATTCCAAATAGAAAAAAAGATGCTGCATAATCCATGGCAGAATATCGAATTTTCCGCTATTTTCCATGGATTTTACACATGCAGTGATTGACATGAAAATATGAGTGTGCTATTATGAATTTGCAAATTTACATACTTATTAAGGAGGCAATATTATGAGATTATCAAATGTAGCAAAAAGAGTATTTTCCGTTGCATTAGCAGCAGCTGTTGCAGCTTCTTCTATTGTTGCTGTACCACAGGTTTCCAAGAAGGCTGACGCTGCGTCCAGCGCAACTGCATATCTTTGCTTCGCAAGCAAGAGCTATAATGGTGTACTTTCTAACCACGACGACTCAAACCGCAGCAAGGGTGTTATGAACGGAAATAAGAAAGCATCCATCAAGGGTGTTAAGGTATCTAACGCAACGATCAAGAAGGGCAAATTTACTGTAACGGTAACCGCTTCTGGTGCAAAGCTGAAATCTTTCGCAAAAGATGGTGGTTGGAACAGCATTTATGTTGACACAAACCTTCCGGGCAAAAATAAGAAGAAACTCAAAGTAACATCTGCAACATTAAAGATTGATGGTTCTACTGTAAAGACGATCAAGAACCCTACCCTTACTCCGGATCCAGGTGTTAAGTCCGGTAATACACAGGTAATGGTTGTTAATACATGGAATAAGTATTCTGAGAAGAAGTACAAAGCAGCAAGCTGCAAGAAGATGCCTAAGAAGAGTATCTCTGTTACAATTTCCGGTACATTAAAATAATACATTTTAGTTCGGATCTAAAGTAGATATTTTTGATTGCATTTCTACATTTTGAAGAGCCATATAACGATGGGAATCATTGTTATATGGCTCTTTTTGAATGTTAAATGCGGAAAGAAGCCATCCGTTTTTGTTTCCAAATATTAGTTTCTGAAATATGAATAATAGCATACAAAAAATGCAACACTTTCTAACAAAATGTTGCATTTTTGTTTACACAAATTATATCGACAGTAAGTGAGGAATCTTAACCCCTATTATAAAATTTTGTGAAATTAATCTGCTATTTTCTCAATATCAAACGACAAAGTGCCGGACGGAGTACTTTACAGATCAATTTTCTGAAAGACATAATCCATATCATCCTGTTCAATTCCTAAATATCGTTTTGTGATCTGATAAGAGGAGTGATTGTAGATATTCATCAGCATTGCAGGTGGAACCCCCTGTTTCCATGCATGATAGCCGAAGGTTTTGCGCAGGGAATGACAACTGATATGTCCTTCAAGTCCGCATTCCTCGGCCGCATGGCGGATAATACGGTAGGCCTGATAACGGCTGATTCCATGTGATGGATCCGAGTGCGTGCTAAACAGGAAATCTTCTGGTTTTTGATCCTGTCGGCATAATACCAGTGCTTCGTGCAGGGAATGATTTACAGCAATCATTGTTTTTTTGCCCGTTTTCTGTTCTACAAGACAAATGTGTGACCGGTATCTTTTGTTTTGGAAATCGTATACATCATCCCAGCATAATTTCAGAATATCGCTGATCCGCAGAGCTGTATTCAGTCCCATAATGATCAGTAGATAATTTCGATACTTCTCCTTTTTTAAATAATAATTTTTGAATTTTTCAAGTTCCTGTTTCCCTCTAATTGGATTTGTAGTTCCCATGTGTCCTCCTTCTGTACAAAAATGCACCAATATTTGATCAATTTACATTTTAATTACTCAAACTTCCTACACGGAATGATGCGGCATGCCCATAATATTTCTTATGTCTGAAAAAATATAGATTTTTGTCTGAGAATGTTTGGCAATACCGTGAGACTGTGACACCCAAATTGACGCAGATCAGTAGGATTTCTGAAAAGTCTTTGCTTTGCAGTGTTTCGATGAATACGAGTCTGGACGACAGAGCCTCCATGATGGGTTCAGCTATTTCGACAGGCACGCTTTCGCTACAATGCGCTACGCAGCACTACATAGCATCCTCCAAAACAGGATGCAAGTAGTGGCGAGCGCAAGTGCCTTACGAAACACCTGAATCCCACACGGAGGCGAGTGCGGGAAGACACGTTCATCGAACATCGAAACAGCAAAGCATTTAGACTTTTCGAAATCCGTAAGTGACAAGACAATTTAGGTGTGGGAAGTTTGAGTTAATTATACCTTGAATACAACATTTTGTTAGAAATTGTATCTTTTTTAATCAGATTTTTTGAAATCCTTTCAGATTTCATAGCTGGGAAGAAAAAGATAGAAAGGAGAAGCTTTCCATGCTGAGACTTACAGTAAGCCCGGAGGAATATCTGATGATTGGTGACAATATCAAGATCGTCTTTCTGGGAGGCTCAAAAAATCATCTGCAGATCATGGTGGATGCACCACGGGATGTAGACATTATGCGGAGTGAAGTGTATGAGCGTATGCATCCGGAGGCAGCAGAGCAGAACAACTACTATGCAGAGCCTGATCCACCGGAAAAATATCGTAAACCAAAACAGCGTAACACCCGCCAGTATGCCGGATAGGCATAAGCGGGACAATTTATACACACACGGCACACGGATGTGCTGTGTTAAAACAAGGAGGTAATTACTATGATAGTACAACACAACATTACAGCAATGAACGCAAACAGAATGCTGGGCCTGACCACAGGATCCCTTTCTAAGTCAACAGAGAAGCTTTCTTCCGGTTACCGGATCAACCGTGCGGCAGATGACGCAGCAGGTCTTTCTATTTCTGAGAAGATGAGAAAGCAGATCCGTGGTCTGGATCGTGCATCAACCAACGCCGAGGATGGAATTTCTGCAGTACAGACAGCCGAGGGTGCTCTGACAGAAGTACACAGTATGCTTCAGAGAATGAATGAGCTGGCAGTACAGGCTTCCAATGGAACGATGTCAGAGGATGACCGTCAGGCAGTACAGGATGAGATTGATAAGCTGGTTGATGAGGTAGATCGTGTAGCAGAGACTACAAAGTTTAATGAAACGTATCTGTTAAAGGGAGATCCTGAGTCCAAAACTACAACATACGAAGCAAAGTATAAGACTCCGTTAAGTACTACAATATCTTTGAAAACAGGTGGAACAGATTTGTATGCACCGGGAAATACGACAAAAATTACAGCAGCAGACATTGATAAATATGTGGAAGTTGATGATGCTGGAAATCTTAAATATAAAGAAGGAAAGGTATTGTATAAGACAGCTGGAACTCCTACTGATGCAGTAGGAGCGCAGGATCAAAATAATCGCGCAACTGAGGCTGAGTTAAAAAATACCTTTGAGCTTGCAACGACAGGAGTATATACCGATGTGGCATTAACAAAGATTGCAACTGATGAAGATATAAAAAATGCATTTGATACAACAACGGGACAATATACGACAAAATTATATCAAAAAGATAAAAATGGTACTGAAAAGGAAATAGGTGAGGATTATATTGACAAATATGTCAATGTAACAGCTACTACCAAGGCAAATCCTTTGGAATTTAATCTTCATGTTGGTGCTGAGTCTGATGATGCCAATAAGATTAAGGTTGAGATCAAAGCGATGTCTGCTAACGGAATCGGTGTTGATGTATTAAAGGGAGCGGGAATGAAAACCGAGGATTCTGCTACAGCTGCAATTGATATTATTGGAAAGGCAATCAGCGCAGTTTCTTCACAGCGTTCCGCTCTTGGTGCAACCCAGAACCGTCTGGAGCATACAATCGCTAACCTGGATAATGTTGTTGAGAATACCACTTCCGCTGAGTCTCGTATCCGTGATACAGATATGGCTGAAGAGATGGTGGCATATTCAAAGAACAGTATCCTTCAGCAGGCTGGTCAGTCTATGCTTGCACAGGCTAATCAGGCAAATCAGGGAGTTCTTTCTCTTCTCCAGTAATTTAATTTATTGAGAGAGTAGGTTTTTAGCAGGAAAACTGCTTTTCAAATGTTGCATTTTGAATAGTTGCAGATGATTTACCGCTGGTTCGGCATATCCGGATCAGCGGTTGTTTTTATAAATACATGTTGCTATAAATATTTTTTCGTAGCGGTTATCACCACTCATAACTAAAAATGCGTACAGGCATATATTTGTCTGGATTTGTTTGATTCTCAAAGCCGATCAATGCAATTTTTATATTTCCATCTGTCCATGATTTCAGTATGTCTCTTTCCTGCTCGTGAAGCCGGTCGTTACCCGACTTATATTGGGAGATGGTTCTTTCATTTTTTAAGGAATCAGGGGAGATCATTTGCTCTCCCTGAAATAACAGGACATTTGCAATATCTGCAAACACATCATTATAATCTGCCAAAATCTTTTCTGTAATGTCTTTTGCTCCCAAGTAAACTCCTTTCTTTCGAAACAGCATAATATCCTTGAAAGCTTTCAATTTATTATATGCTATACATTTCGAAAAAACAATGATCATGTGTACTGTGTTGATATACCTTTTGGATTTTGTGGTAAAAAATAATAGAAATTTTGAAAAATAGATCGTATACGATTTTCTAAGATTGTAGCATGCATACAGTAGTAGAAAGTAAAAAAATGTGACCAGACAATTATCTGGTCATATTTTTTAAGTCCTCGATCAATTCCAGATCCTCCGGGTTGATCTTGAGATTGGTAGAAATATTCTGTCCTTCCGGTGTAGTAATATTGATCTCAAGAATCGTTCCTTCTCTCAGAACATTATTATTCACAGCGGCTTGTAAAAACATTGGAAATTTTGGATGGGAAGCCGTAAATTTTTCCCATGAGTTTTTTAAACGAAATATCATAGCTGGGTTGATCATTGGTATATTCCTCGTCTTTCTATTGTACATATTCGTTCGGAATAAAATATTGTGTTCCGGATATTCTGATATGTGCTGGTAAGTAGTTTAACACAGTATGCAAAATAATCAAGTGGTTTGAATGAAAAATTCAAGGAATCGAAAATTTATAGAATTAAAATCTGCAGAACGAGATTTCAGCGCCGTACAGAAAGAGCAGTTTCGGTTGTAATCAAGACAGGTGTGTTATAAAATAGAATCGGAACTAATGTGGTAGCTTTGGGGCTGTGAACCAAAGCTTGTGGATGTGTTAGGTGATAATGTCGGATTAGTATAGAATATAGTCAGGAAAGCAGGAAGAAAATGAAAAGAATCCTATTTTTTATCAAAAAAGAAACCGTTTTAGTAGTTGCTATTTTATTAGCTGTAATTTCTATGATATTTATTCCACCGGATCAGCAATATCCGGAATATATTGATTTTCGGACACTTGGTATTCTTTTTGGATTGATGACCTGTGTGGCAGGGGTACAGCAGCTGGGGGTATTTGATCGTCTTGCCGGGATGCTGTTGCGGAAAGTATCCGGCAGAATGGCGATTACTTCTGTTTTAGTAATGCTTTGTTTTTTTTCTTCCATGCTGCTCACAAATGATGTGGCATTGATTACGTTTGTTCCATTTTCCTTGATACTTCTTCAAAGAAAAAAAGAACTATTTGATGAAAAATGGATTCTTCGGATTGTGGTGATGCAGACCATTGCAGCAAATTTGGGGAGTATGTTGACCCCCATTGGCAATCCGCAAAATTTGTATCTGTTTGGATTGGCACAGATGAGAATTGAAAAATTTATATTGCTTATGCTGCCATATTCTGTGATGGCGTTTTTGGTGCTTATAATATGGATCATACTGGCATCCGGCATTAGCCGGATATATGCAAGGAATAATCAAAAACAAGACCAGACAACGATAAAGAATATACAAGATAATAAAATTACTTTCAGTAAAGAGGATGGGAGACATCAATTATCTGAGGAAAAACACTCTGAAAAATCGATAACTTTTTCGTGGAAATTATGGTGTTATTGTGTGCTATTTCTTCTGGGACTCCTTGTTGTGGGAAGGGTTCTTCCATGGTCTGTTTTCACTGTGTTTGTTTTGGTATTTACATTCGCAGCTGATAGGAAGACATTAATGAAAGTAGATTATTCGCTTCTTGGAACCTTTGCGGCGTTATTTATTTTTATTGGAAATTTAGGGAGGATAGAAGTATTTCGACAGTTTTTGGAAAGAATGATCCGCGGAAGAGAAATGGTTACTGCTGTGCTTGCCAGTCAGGTGATGAGTAATGTGCCTGCAGCAATTCTCCTGTCCGGATTTACGGACGCAATTTCCGATTTGATCGTGGGCACGAATATCGGAGGACTGGGAACATTGATTGCATCAATGGCAAGTCTGATCAGCTTTAAATATATTGCCAGAGAATACCCTGCACAAAAGGGAAGATATTTTTGCATGTTTACATTGGCCAATGTATTCTTTTTGCTTGTGATGTTGATAGTATACCTCGTCAGCTGCACATAGGAAGAACAATTCCGGTTGTAATCAAGAGAAGTGTGTTATAAAATAGAATCGGTATAAAATATAGTCAGGAAAGCAGGCAGAATAATGATACAGGATATATTACCCAGAAAGTTTCATAATACATTTGTCAGAAAGGAGCCTTCCCCGGACAGCCGGATCTTAAGTTTCCGGGAGGGAGGAGCATTATACCGGGAGCAGCAGGGAGAATTACAGTTTCTTACCTTTTGTCAGGTAAAGGAATATTACGAGGAGAAAGGACAGGAACTTCCGGAGGCAGTTTTTCTATTTTCTGTGGACACGCAGGATTATTTTCTGGTGGATCTGGGGGAGATTTCGATCGAGGGATATACATATCATAAGATGTTTGAAACCCGCCGGCTGTTTCCGAAGGAAAATGTTCTGGCGGCAGCAACGGGCTGGCACTTGTATGTATGGTATCGGGATAACCAGTATTGTGGAAGATGTGCCCGGAAACTGGTACACGATGAAAAACTTCGCATGATGAAGTGTCCGGATTGCGGCAATATGGTATTCCCGAAGATCGCACCGGCGGTGATCGTGGGAGTGACAGATGGAGACAGGATCCTGATGACCAAATATGCGGACAGGGAATATAAGAAATATGCGTTGATCGCAGGGTTTACGGAAATTGGAGAGACTGCAGAGCAGACGGTGGAGCGGGAAGTCATGGAGGAAGTTGGCCTTTCTGTGAAAAATATCCGTTATTACAAAAGTCAGCCCTGGGGATATGACAGTAATCTTTTACTGGGGTATTTCTGTGATCTGGCACAGGAAGAAGAAATTCACCTGGATCAAACAGAACTTTCTCTGGCGGAATGGGTGGATTACCGGGATGTTCCGGATGACCCGGAGGGCTTAAGTCTCACCAGAGAAATGATGATCACATTTCGGGAGCAGAAAAAGCGGGAGCATGGTCAGAAATAAGCAAAACAGAGATCAGAAAGGAAGAAATAGAAATGACAAACTTTGATTATTATGCACCGACAAAGGTGGTTTTTGGAAAAGGAACAGAGGATCAGGTGGGAGAGCTGGTGAAAGAGCAGGGCTGCACCAAGGTACTGGTTCATTATGGAAGCGGCAGTGTGAAAAGAAGCGGTCTGCTGGACCGGATTTTCCGGTCGCTGGAGCAGGCGGGGATTCCTTTTGTGTCACTGGGAGGTGTTGTGCCAAATCCAAGGCTGTCTCTTGTATATCAGGGCATTGAGTTTTGCAAAAAGGAGAAGGTAGATTTCATACTTGCTGTGGGTGGCGGAAGCGTCATTGATTCCGGCAAGGCGATAGGATACGGCGTGGCAAACGAGGGAGATGTATGGGATTTTTATGAGAGAAAACGGGTTGCGACAGGCTGTCTGCCGATCGGTGTGGTACTGACCATTGCGGCTGCCGGATCGGAGATGAGCAATTCCTCTGTGATCACCAATGAGGATGGATGGTTGAAGCGCGGCTATGGAAATGACTGCTGCCGTGCCCGATTTGCAGTGATGGATCCGGAGCTTACAATGACCCTTCCGAAGTACCAGACAGCCAGTGGCTGTGTGGATATTATGATGCATACTATGGAGCGTTATTTCAATCAGGAGGAAAATCTGGAGCTTACGGATGGATTCAGTGAGCATCTGATCCGGACCGTTATGGAGAATGCGCTGATCCTCATGAAAGAGCCGGATAATTATAAAGCAAGAGCTGAGGTGATGTGGGCGGGAAGCCTGTCCCATAATGGTCTCACCGGATGTGGAACGGCGGGCGGAGACTGGGCAAGTCATCAGCTGGAGCATGAGCTTGGCGGTATGTTTGATGTGGCGCATGGTGCCGGACTTGCAGCTGTCTGGGGAAGTTGGGCGAGATATGTCTTGGAGGGCAATCCGGGCAGATTTGCACAGTTTGCTGTCCGTGTAATGGGACAGGAGAAAGGAAATGACGATACAGAGACAGCACTTCGGGGAATCCGTGCCATGGAAGAGTTTTATCATCGTGTAGAAATGCCAACAAGCCTTTCTGAGCTGGGGATTAATCCTACAGAGGAGCAGCTTCGCAGTATGGCAGAGAAGTGCAGCCATTTTGGCAAGCGGACGGTTGGCTGTATTAAGAAGCTGGATCAGGAGGACATGTACCAGATCTATAAAATGGCGTTATAAGGAATTTTCAGAAGAGGATCCGGTAAGTGGATAAAACCAACAGGAGAGGGCGGAAGAGGACAAATGATAGCTTTGAACGATTATTTATATTCGGGAGATACGGTACTTCGGATATTGCAGAAATACAGCAGTGATCTGGAGCGGGAGGCACAGGAAAGCCACAATGAGGTGGATCTGCTTCACTGTGCATTTCTGTCCCAGATTATGGACATGCTGGAACACAATGATTTCCTGACGGCACAGTCCCAGAAGATCCGGGAGTTTTATATGTACATGGCAAAGGAATATCCGTTCCTTGCATTTACCTTTAAGGGAAGGATCAAGTCACTGATCCGGGCCGAGGAGAAATTTAACGGATATATTGTGGAGTATATCTATGATTATTATGAACAATATCATCATTTTCCGTCGATGGATGAGATCAAAAAGCGGCTGGACTGCTTCCGGGATCTGATCGCTTACCGGGTTGTGATCTCTTTGCCGCAATGTCACCTGAAGGAGGGCCAGGACAGGGAACAGGAAGAACTGCGGTATCTTTATGAGATTGCCAATGCGCTGCCATCCTTTATGGAACAGAGAGGATTTCGTGTGGAATCTGCGAAGGGCGTGAGGGCAAGCAGTTCCCATATGCTGCAGGAGGATGTCCGGCAGTATTATCGGGATTATATATCAAATGAAGGGGAATACGGATATCGTTCTCTGCATATTACATTTTATGATGACACAGCGAAATGCTATATGGAGGTCCAGCTTCGGACAAAGGCGATGGATGACAATGCGGAGATCGGCCCCGCCAATCATCTGGGCTATGAGAAACGGCAGGAAAATGAGCGGGCCAGAAGAGATGCGATCCCGGAGGGAGAATGCAGATGCTTTGATGAAGCTTATGAGAGGGGGATGCGTTTGCAGCAGCTGGAGCTTGCAAAGCTGGATGTCAATATGTTTTCGGCTGCCAACAACAGTCTGATCAATGATGGCTGTGGCTTATACCGGGGCAGGCTGATCCTTCCATACGAGCATTTATCGCGTTTTCAGAGTGACTTGAAAGCCTGATTTTGCTTATAATACGTTGGTGCGGATAAATGTCGTTTTAAGAAAAAAGGTGACGAGAAATAGTGACGAATCATTAAAAATGTAATATCATAAGTCTCAAGGAAATGAATATCGGCAGAGCCATATAAGACCCGCTGATATACATAGGAACGGAATAGTTAAAGGAGAAAATGTATGAGAAAAAAGAGAATATGGAAAAAGGCAGCACTTTTGTTATCAACTGCGCTTCTTCTGACCGGATGCGGTACAGGAAAGGCAGGGACACCGGATGATTATGCAACCAACAAAGGCTATGAGGAGGATACCACTCAGAAGGAGGGCTCCGGCGGCATTGCCAAGGAAGATATCAAGGTTGGTGTGCTGTATCTTTCGGATCCGGCAGAGGGAAGCGGTTATTCCTATACCCATGATCTGGGTGTGAAGGGAATGCAGGAGAATCTTCTGTTGTCAGACGATCAGATCGAACGCAAGATTGTGGATGATTCCGATGAAAAGGCTACCGAGAAAGCCATTGAGGAGTGTGTTTCTGACGGCTGCAATATCATATTTACCACAAGCTGGGGATATATGCAGGTGACATGTCCAATGGCAAGAATTTTAACAATTACTTTGGTAGGATATATCAGGCGAGATATCTCAGTGGCATTGTGGCAGGCATGAATACAAAGGACAACAAGATTGGCTACGTGGCAGCACAGGATTCCTCCAATTCTGAGGTGACCGGAGGCATCGATGCCTTTGCTATCGGTGTGGAGTCTGTCAATCCGAAGGCGAAGATCTATGTGGATATAACCAATAGCTGGTATGATGAGAAAAAGGAGAAGAAAGCCTCCGAACGTCTGCTCAAAATGGGGTGTGATGTGATGACACAGCACTGTGATACCCCGTATCCTCAGACTCTGGCACAGGAGAAGGGGGTATATGGTATCGGTTACAACTCTGATATGAGTAAGGAGACGCCGGATTCCTGCCTGACCAGTGTCATCTGGAACTGGAGTGCATATTATACCTCAGCGGTAAAGAGCATCATTGACGGTACCTGGGACGGAAGCAACTATTACGGCGGTATGGCAGAGGGTCTGGTAAGCATTACTGATCTGGCATCCTTTGCGGCAGAGGGTACACAGCAGAAGGTGGATGAAGCCACAGCAGAGATCCTTAGTGGAGATAACAATGTATTTGATGGTGTTCTTGTGACCAACACAGGCAAAAAGATCGGCAAAAAAGGAAAGACGCTGGACGACGCAACGATCACAGGAAAGATCAACTGGTATTACCGCAATGTTGTTGTATTGAAATAAAGGAATCTAGTGAGACCGGAATGGAGGCTTTGTATGAAATTTACTTTAAGAAAAAAGATTATTTTAAGCGCAATTTTACCCCTTCTTTTGCTGGGGGCCAGTATTATCATTATTGCGGCAACGATCGTGAAGGGTTCCATTATCAGTAAGGTAGAGGAGTCCCTGAAGGGAACGGCCGTGGCCACCCAGGCAGCTTATGACCAGAATGCAGGTTCGTATCTTAAGGCGGAGAACGGTGCCATCTGGAAGGGAAGCTATAATATTTCACAGTCGGAGACTTTGGTAGATACCATCAAAGAGGAGTCCGGTATGGATGTGACTTTCTTTTATGGTTCCGACCGCATTATGACATCGGCAAAGGATAAGGACGGCAACCGGCTGTTAGGCAGTCCGGCAGGAGATAAGATCAAGAAAAGAGTGCTGGAACAGGGCAAAGAATTTTTCAGTGATAATATTTCCGTCGATGGGACGATCTATTACGGATATTATGTACCGGTTTATCAGGATGGCTCCAAAGATGCCCCTATCGGCATGGTTTTTGCGGGACAGGAGAAGCAGAAGACGTTTCACAGTGTGATCAGGATCATTAACATGATCGTGGCCATGGTAGTGATCATTATGGTGATCTGCAGTATTGCTGTGGGTATCAGTGCCAATTCTATTACCAAAGCGTTAAATAAAAGTATTGCAGAGGTTTTGGAGGTATCCTCCGGCAATCTCAATGTGGGACAGAACCGGAAGCTTCTTCGTAGGAAAGATGAGATCGGAAATCTTTCCAGAGCCGTTCACAGTCTTCAGGAGGAGCTGTGCAAGATCATTGGTGATATTAAGGAAAGTACCGATACACTTCTGGAGGCTTCCAATACATTGGAGGTGACATCACAGGATACCCACAACAGTATTGGCGAGGTGAATCATGCCATGGACACCATTACCGGTGGAGCAAATCAGCAGGCGGAGGATGTAGGGCGTGCCTCCGGCAATGTACGGGATATGGGAGACCTGATCATTCAGACGGGAAAGGAAGCAGAGTGTCTGGAGAGCAGTGCAGACAGCATGAAGGGAGCCAGTGACAAGACGGCAGTCACCATTGATGAGCTTCGAGGCATCAACGAGGATGTGAAGAGAGCGGTATCTGAGATCGCAGAGCAGACCACACAGACCAACAGCTCGGCACAGAGCATCCGGGAGGCATCCCAGTTTATCTCAGAGATTGCGGAGGAAACAAATCTGTTGTCACTGAATGCAAGTATTGAGGCGGCCCGTGCAGGTGAAGCAGGAAGAGGATTTGCCGTTGTTGCATCCCAGATCCAGAAGCTGGCAGAGCAGTCCAATGCAGCCAGTGGTAATATTGAGCAGATCGTAAACACCCTTCTGGTAAATTCTGAGCGTGTTGTGGCAACCATGGCGCAGACGCAGGAGGTTATTGACCGGCAGAATGAATATATTGCCAATACAGAGCAAAGCGTAGAAAGCGTGATGAAGGAAATTGAGATTTCCATTGAGTATATCCGAAATATTGGACAGAGCATGAAGAAGCTGGAGAATGCCAGAGCAGAGATCATACAGAGGATTGATGCAATGTCTGAGATCGCACAGAATAATGTTTCCGGTACTTCCCAGACCAGCATGGCACTTCAGGCGATGGAGGAAGGCTTTAAGAATATCGAGACATCCACGGAAAATCTCAGAAATACCGCGGATATGCTGGCACAGAATATTGGACATTTTACAGTGTAGGCAGAGCACAGGGAGATGACAGTCATGGAAATGAGCAGAGAGGGAATCGATCTTTTGAAGGAATGTCTGACAGAGCTGGAACAGGAGGGAAAGCTCCGCCAGGAGAGAGATTATATGCAGCATGGCACGACCTCGGTATATGAGCATAGTATTAAGGTGGCATATACCAGTCTGTATGCGGTGGAGCGGATGCATCTGCGGGTGGACCGCCGCTCTCTGGTGAGGGGAGCGTTACTGCATGATTATTTTCTGTATGACTGGCATGAAAATGATAAAAGCCACAGGCTGCATGGATTTTTCCATGCGGGGGCAGCACTGCGAAATGCGGTCAGGGATTATGAACTGAACAGGATAGAACGGAATATTATCGCGAGACATATGTTTCCGTTAAATCTGATCCCGCCGCATTACAAAGAGGCATGGATCGTATGCATGGCGGACAAATTTTGTGCAGGTTCCGAAACAATGCAGCCGCTTTTCCGGCGATTCCGTGAGATTTGGTAGATTTTGGAACAAATAGCAGAACAATTTGAAAAAGTTGTCATATACTGTACTATACTTTCATAGCAAAGGATGGGAAACGATATGGCACGATTTACAAATCAGGCGCAGCTGCGGTATGGAAATGCTGTGACAAACTCCAACATCGCAGTGGGTGAGATCCTTGAAGTGCTTTCAGCAACTAAGACAGCTGTCAGGGCGACCTATGGTCAGAATGACAAGGTCACGTATATTGTGAGCATTGTCAATTCCGGGACAACTGCGATCACAGGTCTTACGCTGACCGATAATTTAGGGACGTATACCTTCGGAACAGGGGAACTGGTTCCATTGACCTATGTTGACGGAACGATTCATTATTATGTCAATGGGACACTGCAGACAACGCCGACAGTAACGGCAGGACCACCAATGGCTGTTACAGGGATCAGTGTTCCGGCAGGGGGGAATACCATCATTATTTATGAGGCATCTGTGAACCAGAATGCACCATTGGATTCCGGAGCTCAGATTACCAATACGGCAACGATCACCGGTGGAGGCATTACGCCGATCACCGTGGAGGCGACCATCACGGCACAGAGTGCACCGCTGTTGAATATCACGAAATCTGTCAGTCCGGTACCTGTAACGGAAAACGGTACTTTGACCTATACCTTCGTGATCCAGAACTTTGGAAACATGGATGCATCTGCGGCAACAGGAGCGGTGATCACAGATACCTTTGATCCTGTTTTGTCAAATCTGACCGTAACCTTTAACGGGACGGCATGGACAGATCCGACAGAGTACACCTATGACGAGACCACAGGGGTATTTGCAACGGTAGCAGGGGAGATTACGGTACCGGCAGCCACTTATACCCAGGATCCGGTCAGTGGTGCATGGGTAGCAAATCCGGGAGTTAGCACGCTGGTGATCACAGGCACTATTTAAGAATAACGAAATCGGGATAAAAGAGACAGACGGAAAGGGGAAGACTGGTTTTATATAAGGCCGGTCCTCCTCCTTTTTGGTGTATAGGAAAATGCTCGTAATATAGTGGAAGTGGAGCGCAAGGGAAAAGCGCAGTTTTTTTGTTTAATGCTGCTTGAAATTCTGCCGGAGCTGGGAAGGACTCATACCATAGGCGCGCCGGATCGCACGGGAAAAGTTATGGGGTTCACTGAAACCACACTGGCTGCTGACCGCGGCAATGGACAGATCAGTGCTCAGCAGAAGCTCTCTGCCCCGTTCCATAATATGTTCCATTAAATACTGCTTCAGATGGATACCGGTTTCCCGGTAAAAAAGCTGGGACAGGTATTTCTCGTGATATCCAAAGCTTTGTGCCAATTCTTTCACCTGATGGACAGAATTCTGCGTATATTTTAAGTATTCATCCACTCGTTCCTTCACGGGACGTTTTTGGGTGATCTCCTTTGGTGTGTTTTCATAGGAAAGCTCCGCCAATAAAGCTTGAAACAGGTGAAGAGATACCTGTGGGTGCTGATGACGTTCGCTTTGATAAATAGCATTGGTAATGGACAGAAGTAATGTTTCGTTTTTGACAGATCCTCTCACAGGACAGGGAAGTTCTTCATGACAGATAAAATGAAACCAGTGAAAGCTGCATGCGCCCGGCTGGGTGCCATGCTGAAAGCTTGTGGGAGGCATGATCAGGTATTCCCCTTCCGGTACGGCATAATCGTTTTCTTCATTTCCGATATAGAGCGTTCCCTGATCCACGATCATCAATTCATATTCATTTAATACCCTGGAAGTGTGGATCCAGTCCGGGGAATCCGTATAAAATTTTCCATGAAACAAAAATTCCATTGGCAGACTCTCCTTTTTGATTTATGTTACTCAGACTTTTCAAATGAAATAATGATGTACGCCCATAATATTTCTTATGTCCAAAACGTAAATAGGATTTTTGCCTCAGATGATTGGAACAACCGTGAGCTGGCAACACCAAAATTGTCTTGTCACTTACGGATTTCGAAAAGTCTAATTGCTTTGCTGTTTCGATGTTTGATGAACGTGTCTTTCCGTACTTGCCTCCGGGTGGGATTCAGATGTTTCGAAGGGCACGTATTCATCGAAACATTGCAAAGCAAAGACTTTTCAGAAATCCTACTGATCTGCGTCAATTTTGGTGTCACAGCCTCACGGTATTGCCGGACATTCTCAAGCAAAAATCCATATTTATTTTCTTCAGACATAAGAAATATTATGGGCGAATTCCAGTCGGTGATTTGAAAAGTCTGAGTTATCTTGTTATCATTCTTGTATTTTATCTTACTTTTTGATAGATTTCAATATGTTTTGATATTGTGTTTTTACAGGATAACTTATAATATGAGTGATAAGAATGGCGTGATAAATATATCGTTTTGATATGATCTTATGAGAGGGACAGGTGAGATATGAAACAACAGAACAGAGAAAATACAATATCCATTACAGATACATTCTGGGGCGAAAAACGGAGACTGATCCGGGAGAAGGTACTGCCTTACCAGTGGCGGGCGCTGAATGACCGGATTTCGGAGGCAGAACCGAGCTATTGTATCCGTAATTTCCGGGAAGCGGCAAAGGTGACAGCAGCCAGAAACCGTGGCGAAGAGATCCCGGTGCAGTCGGTACGGGAGTTTATCAGTCTGCCGGAGGGGAATGCACTGCTTCCGGGAGCGGAGGAATGTGAAGAAAAGGGTGGAAAAACAGGAAATCTGCATCATTTTTACGGCTTTGTTTTTCAGGACAGTGATCTTTACAAGTGGATCGAGGCAGCTTCGTATATTTTAAAGACGGATCCCGACCCAGTGCTGGAGCAGACGGTGGATCAGATGATTGGGCTGTTGGAGCAGGTGATCACACCGGAGGGGTATCTGGATACCTTTTATATCATCAAGGATTATGACAGCCGTTTTACGAACCTCAGGGATCATCATGAGCTGTACTGCTTTGGACATCTGGCCGAGGCGGCGGTGGCTTATTATGAGGCAACGGGCAAGGAAGCCCTGTTAAAGCTTGCCATGAGATTTGCGGATTATCTGTGCGGATATTTTGGGGCGGAGGAAGGTAAATGTCACGGTTATCCGGGACATGAGCTTGCGGAGATGGCGTTGATGCGGTTGTATCATTGTACCGGAGACAGCCGGTATATGGAGCTGAGCCGGTATTTTGTGACACAGAGAGGAAAAGCACCGAAGTATTTTAACCGGGAGCATCAGGAGCCGGAGGAAAATAATCTTGATTATTATCAGGCAGACCGGCCGGTGCTGGAACAGACCGAAGCGGTGGGTCATGCAGTTCGTGCCATGTATCTCTACTCCGGTATGACGGACCTGGCAAATGAAAGTAAAGACCAAGAAATGGGACAGATCGTACAGCAGCTGTGGGAGGATGTGACCCAAAGGAAAATGTACATTACCGGTGCGGTGGGAGGAACACATATTGGAGAGGCGTTTTCTTATGCCTATGATCTGCCGTCGGACAGTGCTTATGCTGAGACCTGCGCAGCAATCGGGCTGGTATTCTGGGCAAGGAGAATGCTGCGGATGAAGCCGGACAGTAAATATGCAGATGTTATGGAACGGGCTCTTTATAACGGGGTGCTCAGCGGAATCTCGTTGGATGGCACAGAGTTTTTTTATGTGAATCCTCTGGCGGTCAATCCGGCGGCATGTCGTAAGGACAAGAGACTGGAGCATGTCAAGAGCCGACGTTCCAAATGGTTTGGCTGTGCCTGCTGTCCTCCGAATCTGGCGAGACTTCTTGGTTCCCTGCCGGATTACAGCTACCATGTGCAGGAGGATACTTTGTGGCTTGACCTGTATATGAGCAGTGAGATACAGACCCGGCTGGGAGATAATTCGGTGTCCGTAAAAGTGGACAGTCATTTGCCGTGGAATAGTGAGGTTCAGGTGGAGATCACCGGGGAGCAGGAGATGTATGGAACGATTGCACTGCGGATACCGGGCTGGAGTGATTCTTTTGACGGAGAGGTCCGGTGTGAGGGCTCTTGTGAAACAAGAGTTCAGGATGGATACTGGTATGTGAAATTAAAGGGACAAAGAAAGGTGTGTCTGAATCCGGGCTTATCCTTCCGACCGAAATTTTTCCGGGGAGATTCCAGAGTGGCAGAATGTTTTGGTCAGATGGCGCTGGTCTGTGGACCGCTGGTATATTGTCTGGAGGAAGCCGATAACGGAAAGCTTCTTCACACATTAGGAACTGTGCCGGAGGCGGCACATCAGGCAGAGCAGATTTCTCTTCCGTTTATTGGAAAGGAAGCGGTGGGATACCGGATACCGGGCTGGCGAAGAGACGGAGAAGGGCAGGATACATTATATCCGGAAGCGGAGGCGGAGGAAGCATGGAGTCCTCAGACGCTGACGTTTATTCCATATTATGCATGGGCCAACAGAGAGGAAGGAGAGATGAGAGTATGGCTGTGGAGAAAATAAAAGAATTAAAGGAAATCTGGGAAAATGATATTTACCGGGAGACACTGACCATGATCCCGGAGAAGGGGATTGCTGTGGCGGATGTACAGACAGTGCAAAAGGAGCTTCAGAAGAGAAAACGTTATCTGGATATTACGGGAAACTGGCTCAATCATCCCAATGATTTTCTGGCAGGAATACAGGCACAGGTGGTATTCCGGTCTTTGACACAGGAATAGAATGGGATTGGAAAAG
>CADAKW010000053.1:0-1389 GCA_902788645.1 uncultured Lachnospiraceae bacterium | reverse complement strand
TGCAGACTGCAAACCATCTGATCTTTTTTGATTGCAGACAACAACAGAGAGGAACACAACAGATAAATATTGTGCCGGTGCCACTGAATTTGCAGTAGAAAGGAAAGCAGGATCATTATGGAATTAAATATAGAGAACAGCTATTACGGACAGAAAGCTAAAAAATTATTTCTGGAGGGATATAACTGCAGCCAGTCTGTTTTTCTGGCGTTTGAGGATAAATATGATATGGATCACAGCATAGCGATGAAGTTAAGTTCTTCCTTTGGAGGAGGTATGGGCAGACTGCGGGAGGTATGCGGTGCCGTGTCCGGAATGTTTATGGTAGCAGGTCTGTTATACGGATATGATGAGCCGAAGAATTTCGAGGCGAAATCGGAGCATTATGCAAGGATTCAGGAGCTGGCGGGGGAATACAGTGAGCGCAACGGTTCTATTGTATGCCGGGAGATCCTGGGGTTGGGAAAGGGCAAGGACGATCCGGTGCCATCCAGACGGACACAGGAGTATTATAAAAAACGGCCATGTCCGGATCTGGTGGCCATGGCAGCAGCAATTATGGAGGAATATATCCGGGAGAATCCACCGGAAGCATAAAAATGCAGATTTACAGGCTGCAAGTTTTTGAAGGAGCAGTAAAGGAGCAGGAAATTTTATGAAAAAAATAGTGATCGTGGAGGATGAAAAGATGATCCGGGAGGAGCTGTGTGCTCTTCTGGAAAATGCAGGATACCAGCCGGTGGCTGTGACTGATTTTGCACATACGGTATCGGAGATATTAAACAGTGGCGGGGATCTGGTGCTTCTTGATATCAATATTCCTAAAATGAACGGAGAGCAGGTGCTGCGGGAGCTTCGTCAGAAGTCGGAAATCCCGGTGATCATGGTGACAAGCCGCACGGAGGAGCTGGATGAGGTGCTTTCTATGAGCTACGGCGCGGATGATTATATTACGAAGCCTTACAATCCAACGATACTTTTATTGCGGATTCAGGCAATTCTTAAACGGACAGATAATACCGGAGCAGATCTGTACCATTATCGGGACATTGAGATCCGGCAGGCGAAGGGTGTACTAAATCGTGGACAGGATCAGATGGTCCTCACGAAAAATGAAATGCTGATCTTTATGGTTCTGCTTCATCATCAGGGACAGATCGTATCCAGGGATGATTTGATGACCGAATTATGGGACAACAGTGAATATATCAGCGACAATGCACTGACGGTAAATATCAGCAGACTCCGGACAAAGCTGGAGCAGATGGGATATCCCGATGTGATAGAGACCAGAAAAAAACAGGGCTATGTATTAGTGTAGACACTCAGAAAGGAATGCAGGACGCTTATGAATGGAAAACGTTATTTGCTGGATAAACGTGTGGAGAT
>CADAKW010000052.1:15252-16943 GCA_902788645.1 uncultured Lachnospiraceae bacterium | reverse complement strand
CCATTACTTTGGAGACAGAGTTTTCACCTGAGTATGAGATTATGAGAAAAGACATTTCGTCGGTGAAGCTAACCATTAATTTTTAGCGAATACAAGTTTCGGAGACTTATATTTAGGAGGAGATAAAAATGGCTGCAAGAAAGAGTAAATCAACAAAATCAGACCGCACAGAGCTTATTGAAGCGTTAGAGGCGATCGAAAAGGAAAAACAGATCAGCAAGGATATTATTCTCGAGGCAATTGAGAATTCTCTGGTGGCTGCCTGCAAGAATCAGTTTGAGAGCAAGGCAGACAATATCCGTGTATCTATTAACCGCGATACCGGAGAGATCAAGGTGTTTGCAGATTATGAAGTGGTTGAGGATGATCTTTTAGAGGATCCGACCACACAGATCGGAAAGACAGAGGCAGCATTAAAGTATGGCAATGTGGAGGTTGGTGAGACTGTATCCACAGAGGTTATTCCGAAAAACTTCGGCAGAATTGCCGCACAGAAGGCAAAGCAGGTTGTGGTACAAAAGATCCGCGAGGAAGAGAGAAAGGTATTATATACACAGTACCTTGAAAAGGAGCGCGAGGTAATCACCGGTATTGTTCAGCGTTACAGTGGCAATAATGTTTGTATTAATCTGGGTAAGGTGGATGCGATCCTGATGGAGAGTGAGCAGGTGCATGGAGAGCACTTTAAGCCGACGGAGCACATTAAGCTGTATGTGGTTGAGGTAAAGGATACCACAAAGGGACCGCGTATTACGGTTTCCAGAACGCATCCGGAGTTTGTTAAGCGTCTTTTTGAGGAAGAGGTTACAGAGCTTCAGGACGGTATTGTAGAGATCAAGAGCATTGCCAGAGAGGCTGGCTCCAGAACAAAGATCGCGGTATATACCGAGGATCCGAATGTAGATCCTGTCGGTGCATGCGTTGGTATTAACGGAGACCGTGTCAATGCGATCGTAGATGAGCTTCGCGGTGAGAAGATCGATATCATTACCTGGAGTGAGGATCCGGCGGTACTGATCGAGAATGCACTGAGCCCGGCAAAGGTTATTTCCGTCACAGCCGATGAGGAGGAAAAGACCGCCAGAGTCATTGTGCCGGAGAATCAGCTTTCCCTTGCTATTGGTAAGGAAGGTCAGAATGCGAGACTTGCTGCAAAGCTGACCGGATACAAGATTGATATTAAGCAGGAATAATCAGAAAAGGAAGTGAGTCCATGGGAGATAAAAGTAGTGTCCGTCCCCGCAAGGTGCCGCTGCGTCAATGCACCGGATGCGGTGAGAGAAAAGAGAAAAAGGAACTGGTACGCATCATAAAAACTCCGGAGGATCAGATCATGATTGATCTGACAGGCAAGAAAAACGGACGTGGTGCATATATATGTAATTCTACGGAATGTCTTCGCCAGGCGCGCAGACGGAAATCACTGGAACGCTCCCTGAAGACGGTTATTCCGGATGAAATATATGAGGAACTGGAAAAGGAGATGGATAACATTGCAGAAGGATAAGGTGTTAAATCTGATCGGATTGGCGCAGAAAGCCGGCAAGGTCGTAAGTGGTGAGTTTATGACGGAGAAGGCGGTGAAGACAGGCGAAGCTGCATTAGTTATCTTAGCGGAGGATGCTTCGGAAAATACACAAAAGAAATTCCGGAACATGTGTGAGTTTTATAAGGTGCCCCTTCGCATCCAT
>CADAKW010000052.1:0-15245 GCA_902788645.1 uncultured Lachnospiraceae bacterium | reverse complement strand
GAAGCTGCATTAGTTATCTTAGCGGAGGATGCTTCGGAAAATACACAAAAGAAATTCCGGAACATGTGTGAGTTTTATAAGGTGCCCCTTCGCATCCATGCTGCAAAAGATTATCTTGGGCATGCCATGGGAAAGGAATTCAGAGCATCGCTGGCAGTTGTAGATAATGGTTTTGCACAGGCAATTATGAAGAAAATGGATTAGGAGGTCGTAGTAGTATATGGCAAAGATGAAGATATATGAGATTTCAAGAAGTCTGCAGGGAGCATTTCCTGATCTGAAGAGTAAGGATCTGATCAAGCTTCTTCAGGAAAACGGATTTCAGGTAAAGAGCGCACAGAGCAGTATCGAAGATGATGCGATCAGCTTTCTTCTGAATAAATTCAAGAACAAAAAGGCAGAGCCTGCAAAGGAAGCAGAGAAAGCTGTAAAGGCAGAGTATGTTGAGAAAAAGGAAACAAAGGAAAAGAAAGAGCCGAAGGAAAAGAAGGCAGAGACAGTAAAGACAGAAGAGAAAACAGAGCAGAAGGCAAAGCCTGTGGAGGAAACACCGGTGAAGGAAAAGACAGCAGAGAAAGAGACAGAGAAGAAGGAAGAGAAACCGGAGACTGTTTCAAAGGAGCAGAAAGAGGAAAAGAAGGAAGAAGTGAAGAAGGAGGAGCCGAAGAAAGAGGAGAAGGCTCCGGAGAAGAAACAGGCTTCCGAAAATCGTCCATCCCAGGATAACCGCCGTGACAACCGCGATAATCGTGGAAACGGTCAGGGAGGAAGAGACAACCGTGACAATAACCGCGACCGTCGTGACAACCGCGATAACCGTGGAAATGGTCAGGGAGGAAGAGATAACCGTGACAACCGTAACCGCGGAAACGGCCAGGGTGGTTTTAACCGCGATAACCGGAACGGTCAGGGAGGAAGAGATAACCGTGACAACCGTAACCGCGGAAACGGCCAGGGCGGCTATAACCGCGACAACCGGAATGGCCAGAACCGTGACAACAGAGGCGGCCAGAATGGCGGACGCCGTGATGGAGGCCGTGGAGGCAATTCATTCTCCGGTATTGATGCAGTAAAGCCGGAGGTAAAGCAGTCCAGAGCACAGAGAGCCAAGAATGACTCCAGAAGCGCAAAGCAGAGACATGGCAGAGACCGTGACAGAGAAGAGCCGGAGTACAATCCACTTTACGGACCGGGCGGACGCAAGAACAAGAAAAAGGATCCGAACCGTAAGGGTGCGTTTATTAAACCGGAGCCGGTTGTTAAGCCGGAAGAACCGGAGGATGGCATCCGCAATATCATTCTCCCGGAGAAGATGACGATCAAGGAGCTTGCTGACATTATGAAGGTGCAGGCTTCTACCGTGATCAAGAATCTTTTCATGCGTGGAGAGGTTGTGACACTGAATCATCAGATCACTTATGAAGAGGCAGAGGAGATCGCACTGGAGTACAACTGCATCGCAGAGATGGAGGAGAAGGTGGATCTGGTCGCTGAGCTTCTCAAGGAGGATGAGGAAGACGAGTCATTGATGAAGAAGAGACCACCGGTTGTCTGTGTTATGGGACACGTTGATCATGGTAAAACATCCCTTCTGGATGCCATCCGTGAGACCAATGTAACCTCCCGTGAGGCAGGTGGAATCACACAGCATATCGGTGCTTACGTCACAGAGATCAATGGAGAGAAGATCACATTCCTGGATACTCCGGGACATGAGGCGTTTACTTCCATGCGTATGCGTGGTGCACAGGCTACAGATATTGCGATCCTTGTTGTTGCAGCGGACGATGGTGTTATGCCACAGACCGTAGAGGCAATCAACCATGCCAAGGCTGCAGGGGTACAGATCATCGTAGCAGTCAATAAGATCGATAAGCCAAGCGCCAATGTAGAGCGTGTAAAACAGGAGTTGGTTGAGTATGAGCTCATCGCAGAGGACTGGGGCGGAGATACCGTATTTGTACCGGTTTCCGCACATACCGGCGAGGGTATCGATCAGCTTCTGGAGATGATCATTTTGACTGCTGAGGTGGAGGAGCTTAAGGCCAATCCGGACCGTCTGGCAAGAGGTGTTGTTATCGAGGCGAAGTTAGACAAGGGACGTGGTCCTGTTGCTACAATCCTGGTTCAGAAGGGAACACTTCATGTGGGAGATAATATCGCAGTAGGTGCTGCATATGGTAAGATCCGTGCCATGATGGATGACCGTGGAAGACGTGTTAAGGAAGCACTTCCTTCTACACCTGTAGAAATTCTTGGTCTCCATGATGTTCCGGATGCCGGTGAGATCTTTATGGCAACCGAGAATGATAAGGAAGCACGTAATATTGCAGAGACTTATGTGGCTCAGGGCAGAGAGAAGCTTCTGGATGATACCAAGGCGAAGCTTACTCTGGATGGTCTGTTCTCACAGATCCAGGCAGGTAATATCAAAGAGCTGAATATCATTGTAAAAGCCGATGTTCAGGGTTCTGTAGAGGCTGTAAAGCAGAGTCTGTTGAAGCTCTCCAACGAAGAGGTGGCAGTCCGCGTGATCCATGCCGGTGTTGGTGCCATCAATGAGTCTGATGTCAGCCTGGCAAGTGCATCCAATGCGATCATTATCGGATTTAATGTACGTCCTGACAATACAGCAAAGGATATTGCAGACCGTGAGAAGGTCGATGTACGTCTGTACCGCGTCATTTACGATGCGATCGAGGACGTGGAAGCTGCCATGAAGGGTATGCTTGATCCGGAGTACGAGGAGAAAGTCATCGCACATCTGGAGGTACGCCAGACATTCAAGGCATCCGGTGTTGGTACGATCGCAGGAAGCTATGTTCTGGATGGTAAGATCGAGAGAGGCAGCAAGCTTCGTATTACCCGTGAGGGTGAGCAGATCTTCGAGGGCGAGATGGCATCCCTGAAACGTTTCAAGGACGATGTGAAGGAAGTGGCAGCCGGATATGAGTGTGGTATCGTTGCTCAGGACTTCAATGATCTGCAGGAGGGCGATCAGATCGAGGCTTATATTATGGTTGAGGTGCCTAGATAGTGTAACAGCACTTCTATGGCAGAATGGAGTTATATATGAAAAAAAACAGTATTAAATATTCCCGTATGAACGGGGAGGTACAGAGGGTTCTGAGCAAGATCATTGCTCAGGACATCAAGGATCCGAGGATTCATCCGATGACCTCTGTGATCTCGGTAGAGGTTACACCGGATCTGAAGTTTGCAAAGGTGTTTGTAAGTGTACTTGGAAATGATGAGGACAGGGAGAGAACCCACCAGGGGCTTCTCAGTGCGTCTTCTCATATCCGGTCACAGCTTGCAAAGCAGCTGAATCTCCGTAATACACCGGAGCTCACCTTTGTGATGGATGATTCCATTGAGTACGGAATCAATATGTCAAAGAGAATTGACGAATTAAAGAAAGAAGAAGAACAGTAAAAAGCAGGAAGGCGGTTATCAGATGACAGGATTAAGAGAAATTGCACAGGGAGCAAACACGATTCTTATTGCAGGACATCTCCGCCCGGATGGCGATTGCGTAGGAGCAGCCGTCGCTGCATATCTGTATCTGAAGAAGATTTATCCGGAGGCACAGATCGGTGCCTACGTAGAAAAGGTTCCGGAGGTATATCGCTTTCTGGATCCGGAGCATACAATATTTGTGTCGCAGCTTCCCGATCAGCCGGTGGATCTGTTTCTGTCACTGGACAGCAGTACCAAAGACCGGCTGGGAGAGGCAGAGCGTCTGTTTGATACAGCCGCACGGACGGCATGTATTGATCATCATGTCAGCAATCTGGGGTATGCCATGGAAAATTTTGTGGAAGCCGGCAGCAGCTCCACCTGTGAGGTTCTTTACGGACTGATGGAGGAGGAGCTGATCGACCTTCCGATTGCAGAGGCGATTTATATTGGTATTATTATGGATACGGGAGTGTTCCGTTATTCCAGTACGTCCAAAAAGACTATGGAGATTGCCGGAAGTCTGATGGAAAAGGGTGTTCCATTCTGGAAATATATTGATAAGTGTTTTTATCAGAGAACATATACCCAGACCCAGCTGTTAGGAAGGACACTGCTCACCAGTATGCGCCTTATGGAGGGTCGTGTGATCGTTGCCACAGTGACCCGGAGGATGCTGGAGTTTTACGGGGCACAGACCGAGGATATTGAAGGGATCATTGATCAGCTCCGTGTAACAAAGGGCGTAGAGGTGGCACTTCTGTTACAGGAGATCGATGATCAGTTATATAAGGTCAGCATGCGCTCCAATACCTTTGTAGACGTCAGCAGGATTGCCGTTTATTTTGGCGGAGGCGGTCATGTGAAGGCGGCCGGATGTACCATGCGGGGATCGCTGCATGATGTGGTCAATAATATCACGGAACATATTGAGTTTCAGATGGAATAAAAGGATAGCGTACCGCTTTGTACGGCATAGGAAAGCAGAAGTGTCATAGAGGAGAAAATGGGATGGATGGCATTATCAATGTTTATAAAGAAAAGGGATTCACTTCCCACGATGTGGTAGCCAAGCTGCGGGGAATCCTTCATCAGAAAAAGATCGGTCATACAGGCACACTGGATCCGGAGGCGGTCGGTGTGCTTCCGGTTTGTCTGGGGAAAGCCACGAAGGTATGTGATCTTCTGACCAATAAGGACAAAACATACCGGGCAGTTTGCCGTCTGGGAGTAAGCACTGATACCCAGGATATGACGGGAGAGATCTTGAAACAGGGGGATTTCTCAGGAGTCACAAAAGAACAGCTTCAGGGCGTTTTGGAGGGATTTCTGGGGGATCAGTTTCAGATCCCGCCTATGTATTCCGCATTGAAGGTCAACGGCAAAAAACTCTATGAGCTTGCCCGTGAGGGAAAGACAGTGGAGAGAAAGCCCCGGCCCATCCGGATCCATTCGATCGATCTGATAGAATACCGTCAGAAGGAAGGATTGTTTACGATGGAAGTTACCTGTTCCAAAGGAACATATATCCGGACACTGTGTCACGATATCGGAGAGAAGCTTGGCTGTTTTGGAGCTATGGAGTCTTTGCGGAGGACAAGGGTCGGAGTCTTTTCTATAGAAGATGCTCTGACACTGGAGCAGATTGAAGCATTGATGAGGCAGAATGAGTTGGAGCAGCAGATCCTTTCGGTTGATGCGCTTTTTCCGGAATACCCAGCATTCCGGATCAAAGAGGAGTTTGCTGCGAAGCTTTCCAACGGAAATCCATTGCTGGCTGGTTTTTTACAGGATCGTCCCGGGAAAGAGGAGCAGATATCGCTTCGGGAAATGCCTCAGGGGCAGGAGTTTCTGGTATATGACGAAAACGGCTGTTTTAAGGCGGTGTACCAAAAGGGGGACAGAGATCTCCGAGTACGCAAAATGTTTTAGAGGCGGCGAAAGGGACAGATTATTATGGAAATCATAAAAGGTCTTGATTTTAAAATAGAAAACAGTGCGGTGTCTCTGGGAAAATTTGATGGTTTTCACCGGGGACATCGCCTTTTGCTGGACAGGATCCTGGCACAGAAAGAGCTGCATTCCACGGTTTTTACCTTTGATGGTATTTTAAAGGACAAGCAGATTTATCTGGAAACAGAAAAAAGGCTGCTTTTGGAACGGCTTGGAGTGGAACGGGAGGTGATCTTTCCGTTTTGCGAAGAGACAAAGACCATGGCTCCTGAGGTATTTATCCGGGAGATGCTGGTAAAACGCATGGATGCAAAACTGATCTGTGTTGGTGAGGATTTTCATTTTGGCAGAGGGCGTCTTGGCGATGTAGCCATGTTGTCAGATGGTGCAGAAAAGTATGGCTATGAGCTTTGCGTTTTTCCAAAGATGAAAGAGGCCGGAGAAGTGATCAGCAGCACAAGGATCCGAAGGGAGCTTGCCGACGGACGGATCGAGACCGCCAATGGTCTTCTGGGAGAGCCGTATTTTGTGAGTGGAGAAGTGATGCATGGAAATGCGCTGGGAAGAACCATTGGAATGCCCACGGCCAACCTGTTGCCGGAGGAGCAGAAGCTTTTGCCGGTTTACGGTGTCTATGCTACCCGGGTAGAGGTAGATGGACAGAGATATGCGGGGGTGACCAATGTGGGGATGAAGCCGACGGTGGGAGCGGATCGTGTCAGCGTAGAGACAACGCTCCTTGACTTTGATGGCAATCTCTACGGAAAACAGATTACAGTTTATTTTCTGTACTTCCTGCGGCCGGAGCAGAGGTTTGACAGTCTGGAGGAGCTGAAAGCTCAGATGGAACGGGATAAGGCTGAGGCAGAAAAGATATGGGCGTCCGTCATTTGACGGATGCCTTTTTTGATATCATCCTCTGTGAGACCGGCATAACCCAGCAAAACAGCCTCTTCCGGGTGAACAGGAGTATGGTTTGGCAGGAAATGGCTATGGATACCGTATAGGTGGATCCCTTGCTTGCGGGCATGTTGGATCAGCGCTGTTTCGGAAACTGTATCGGGAAGACGTATGGTTATATGCATGCCGGCGTGTTCGCCCTGAAGTGTTAAATGATATTTTTGGATCAGTGGCTGCAGGCAGTCAAGCACCAGATCATGCTTGCTGCGGTAGAGCTTTCGCATACGGTTGACGTGTTTTTCAAAATATCCGTCACGGATAAAACGTGTCAGGATGGCCTGATCCACGCGGGATACCGTGCAGGAATAGTGGCCGCAGATCAGTCTGTATTGTGCGAGGAGCTCCGGGGGAAGGATCATATAGCCCACGCGGATCGCAGGTGCGATCGCTTTCGAGAAGGTACCGATGTAAATAACCCGGAGATTGTCCATACCCTGCAGGGCCGGGATCGGTCTGCCACGGTAACGGAACTCGCTGTCATGATCATCCTCGATGATATACCGGTCCGGTGATGATTTCGCCCAGCCAAGCAGCTCCAGCCGTCGTCCATAAGGCATAACAACTCCCGTAGGGAACTGGTGGGATGGTGTGACATAAACAAGTGAGCTTGCGGGAGAGATGGATGCCGTAGTCAGTCCGTTTTTGTCAAGAATACCGGGAGAGATGGTCAGTCCGTTATTATGAAAGATGTGTGCAGCCTGGGTATAACCCGGAGATTCCAGAGTAATGTGCTCCATATGGAGAGAATGAAATACCAGTGACAGCATCTGCAGCAGATAATCGACACCGGCGCCCACGATGATCTGATCCGGCGTGCAGGAAACCTGACGTGACATACGGACGTAGCTGCAGATCGCATCCCGCAGCAGAGGATCGCCGTAATTATCACCCAGAAGGAAAAGCGACTGGTCATCCATCAGAACCTGTCGGGAAAGACGTCTCCATACGGAAAACGGAAAATGACTGATATCGATAGAATACGGATCAAAATCATAGAGATATTCCGGGGAGGCAGAAGCAGACGCAGAAGAGGAGATATCGATATCCCGGGACTGCGGTGACGGAACGGAAGGAAGCTCCGGCTGATGCCGGTAGTCTGTGGGGGTGATATCGCAGACATAAAAGCCGCTTTTGGGAGCGGAATCAATATATCCCTCTGACTGGAGCTGGTAATAAGCCGTATCGATAGTATTTCTGCTGACCCCAAGATTTGCTGCCAGACTGCGGGTGGAGGGCAGTTTTGTGGCAGGAGGCAGTTCTTCATTCAGAATCCGTTCCCGGATCTGCTCATAAATCTGATTGTAAAGAGGTTCGCCGGAGTGGGGCTCTAAGTGAAATGACAGCATAGTTATTCCTCCCTGAAATTCTGTGTTTAATCGAATGGTATCATATTTTAAGGGGATAATCAAACAATAGAAAATGAAAACGCTGTGTAAAAAATATGTAAAATATGTAAAATTTGCTTGTATCTTTTGTAAGAATCGTTTAACATAGTTAAGGGAAAAATAATGTGTAAAAATATGTACAGGCCAAAAATAAAATCCATGGCCGGGGAGATTGTACAGAGAGAGAGGTCAAAAGATGAGTGCAGAGTATTCTACAGCGATATTGAATGTCATTGCCGGACTCGGCATGTTCCTTTACGGAATGAAACTGATGGGTGATGGTCTTCAGAAGGTAGCCGGCGACAAGATGCGTGGTATCCTGGAGACGTTGACAAAGACAAGGTTTTCCGCGTTGATCGTGGGAATTATCTTTACCGGAGTGATCCAGTCGTCCAATGCAGCGACTGTTATGGTGGTCAGCTTTGTAAATGCCGGTCTGATGAATCTTTCTCAGGCAATCGGTGTGATTTTTGGTGCCAATATCGGTACCACAGTGACCGGTCAGCTTCTTTCTCTGGATATGTCCAAGTACGCCCCGGTGATCCTGCTTGTGGGTGTGATCATGGTGATGTTTATGCAGCACCCTATGGTAAAGAAGTTTGGTGAGGTGATCGTGGGCTTTGGTATCTTGTTTATCGGTATGGGAACCATGTCCTCCGCCGTGGGTATTGTCAAGGATGCACCACTGGTTACATCGACTCTTGGTCAGTTATCCAATCCGTTTTTATGTGTATTTTTTGGATTTGCGGTCACGTCTATTCTACAGAGTTCGTCAGCGACGGTTGGTATTCTCATCGCTCTCTGTGGACAGGGTGTCGTAGATATACATCATGTATTTTTTATGATCCTTGGATGTAATATCGGAGCCTGTATTTCTGCTGTGCTTACCAGTCTTTCCGGAAATAAGATGGCGAAAAGAGCAGCCTGCCTGCACTTGTCCTTTAATGTGCTGGGCTCTGTGCTGATGTTTATTGTACTTGCCCTTGGCAGCAATGGTGTGGAGCATCTGCTTCATATTATGACAGAGCATACTTGTACACAGCCGGATCAGATGGTCAATGGTGTCAATGTGTTCCTTCAGAGAGAGGTTGCCAATACCCACACTATGTTTAAGGTGGTTCAGGTGGCGGTATTCTTCTTCCTGTCACCGCTTTTGATCAAGTTGTCTTATATTCTGATCCCGGGAGAGGATCAGGAGGAAGCAGCGAGCACGGCATCGGAGCTTGCTTATATCGGCGGACACAATGTATATAATCCGACCACAGCGGTACCGACCGGTATCTGTGAGATCGTCCGCATGGGAAATATTGCACAGGAAAATATGGAAAAGGCAATGGATGCCTTACTTCATAAGGATGAAAATCTCATTGCAGAGGTATATCAGACGGAGATCACGATTGATTATCTTAACACGGAGATCACCAATTATCTGGTACAGATCAACACTTTATCTTTGCCGGTGGCAGACCGGAAGATGCTTGGCGGACTGTTCCATGTGGTCAACGATATTGAGCGCATCGGGGATCACGCCGAAAATATAGCAGATTTTGCCAAGACATGTATTGATCAGGAGCTTACCTTCTCGGAGGAGGCTGTGCAGGAGTTGAAGGAGATGCTGGATGACACCTGCGAGATCCTGTCACTGGCACTGAATATGTTTAGCCACAACAGTGAGGAGCATCTTCAGGAGATACTTGATCTGGAAAATGAGATTGATGATATGGAGCGGCAGCTTCAGAATAATCATATTGTTCGTCTGACCAGCGACAAATGTCAGGCACATGCTGGTATGATCTTTACGGATGTGGTATCCGGTCTGGAGCGTATTGCAGATCACTCCACTAATATCGCATTCTCCATTCTGAAGGATGATCCGGAGGCGGACAAGAATCAGGAGCATATTGAGGAAGTGCTGGGATAATAAAAGAGATTTGAAATACCCGGTATTTTAGATACCGGATCGACGGAAATATAATCTTTACGATACAGGAAACAATGATTGACAGATACAAACCCTTAATTTATAATTATAAATTAGGGGTTTTTTCTTTGTTGAAAATAAGAAAAAACAATGCCGGCATGGGATTTGGGACAGCCGGTGATACAATTTGTGGATGCACATGTAAATGTGCAGAATGGAGGATAAAGATGCAAAAGTATGGAGTGAATGAGCTTCGAAGAATGTATTTACAGTTTTTTGAAAGCAAGGATCATTTGGCGATGAAGAGCTTTTCACTGGTTCCCCACAATGATAACAGCCTTTTGCTGATCAATGCGGGTATGGCACCATTGAAGCCGTATTTTACAGGACAGGAGATTCCGCCAAAGCGCAGAGTGACAACCTGTCAGAAGTGCGTCCGTACAGGAGATATTGAGAATGTCGGCAAGACAGCACGTCATCTGACATTTTTTGAGATGCTTGGTAATTTCTCCTTTGGAGATTATTTCAAGCATGAGGCGATCGCGTGGTCTTGGGAGTTTCTGACCAAGGTCATTGGCATGGAGCCGGAGAGATTATATCCGTCCATCTACGGAGAGGACGAGGAGGCATACGATATCTGGACAAAGGAGATCGGCGTGCCGGGAGAGAGGATCACCAGATTTTACCGTGATGAGAACGGCGAATGTGATAACTTCTGGGAGCATGGTGCAGGTCCTTGCGGTCCTTGCTCTGAGATCTACTATGACAGAGGAGAGAAGTACGGCTGCGGCAAACCGGATTGTAAGGTGGGCTGTGACTGTGATCGTTTCATGGAGGTATGGAACAACGTATTTACACAGTTTAACGGCGACGGTCACGGCGGTTATGAGGAACTTCAGAATAAAAACATTGATACCGGAATGGGTCTGGAGCGTCTGGCTGTTGTAGTACAGGATGTGGATTCTGTTTTTGATATTGATACCATGAAAGCCATCCGTGACCGTATCTGTGATATGGCTCATACACAGTATCAGGTAGATGAAGAGAAGGATGTATCCATTCGTTTGATCACGGATCATATCCGTTCCTCTACATTCCTGATCTCTGACGGCGTTATGCCAAGCAACGAGGGACGCGGCTATGTACTCCGCCGCCTGATCCGCCGTGCAGCACGTCATGGCAGAAAGCTCGGCATTGACGGAGCATTTCTTGCAGAGCTGTCCAAGACGGTGATCAGTGAGTCCAAGGACGGTTATCCTGAGTTGGAAGAAAAGAAAGAATTTATCTTAAATGTATTAAATAAAGAAGAAGAGCAGTTCAACAAGACCATCGATCAGGGTCTTGCAATCCTGAATGAGATGCAGGAGGCTATGGCTGCCAAGGGTCAGAAGGAGCTTTCCGGTGCCGATGCATTCAAGCTTTATGATACCTATGGATTCCCTCTGGATATCACCACAGAGATCCTGGAGGAGAAGGGCTGTACCGTGGATGAGGAAGGATTTAAGAAGTTCATGGAAGAGCAGAAGGACAAGGCGCGAAAGGCTAGAAAAGAGACGAACTATATGGGAGCAGAGGAGACGGTTTATCAGCAGATCGATCCGGCTATTACTTCCAAGTTTGTAGGATATCATGATCTGGAGCATGATTCTAAGATCACAGTGCTTACCACAGAGACAGAGCTTGTGGATGCACTCACAGACGGACAGACCGGTACGGTCATTGTAGAGGAGACTCCGTTTTATGCAACCATGGGTGGTCAGAAAGCAGATGTTGGAACGATCCTTGTGGGTGACAGCGAGTTTGTTGTAGAGGATACGGTTCATTTACAGGGTGGCAAGATCGGTCATATCGGTAAGGTCACAAAGGGCATGATCAAAAAAGGCGATACCGCCACATTAAAGGTATGTCCAAGAAACCGTCTGGATACCGGCAAGAACCACAGTGCAACCCATCTTCTGCAGAAGGCACTTCGTCAGGTACTTGGCAATCATGTAGAGCAGAAGGGCTCTTATGTGGATGCAGAGAGACTTCGTTTTGACTTCTCTCATTTCTCCGCAATGACACCGGAGGAGATCGCAAAGGTCGAGGAGATCGTCAATGATCAGATTTCTGCAAGCCTGGATGTTGTGACTGAGGAGATGACTCTGGAGGAAGCCAAGAAGACAGGAGCAATGGCACTCTTTGGTGAGAAGTACGGTGATAAGGTTCGTGTCGTTAAGATGGGCGATTTCAGTACCGAGCTTTGTGGTGGTACCCACGTAGCCAATACCAGCGTGATCGCATCCTTTAAGATTATTTCTGAGAGTGGCGTTGCTGCAGGTGTCCGTCGTATTGAGGCGCTGACATCTACAGGACTTATGAAGTATTATGACAATATTGAGAAGGAGCTGAACGCAGCAGCTAAGGCAGCCAAGGCAGAGCCGGAGAAGCTGGAAAAGAAGATCCAGTCCATGCAGGAGGAGATCAAGGCACTCCAGTCAGAGAATGAGAAGCTTAAGACAAAGCTTGCCAATGAGGCGGCCGGTGATGTAGACAGCCAGATCCAGGAGATCGCAGGCGTGAAGGTACTGGCCATGAGTGTACCGGAGGTTGACATGAACGGTCTTCGTACTCTGGGTGACCAGATGAAGGAAAAGATTGGTGAGGGTGTCGTTGTACTGGCATCTGCTGTCGGCGGAAAGGTATCTCTGCTTGCAATGGCTACGGATGATGCCATGAAGCACGGAGCGCACGCCGGTAATCTGATCAAAGCCATTGCTTCCGAAGTTGGAGGAGGCGGCGGTGGACGTCCAAACATGGCGCAGGCAGGCGGTAAGAATCCGGCCGGTATTGACAATGCCATTGCCAAGGTAAAGGAAGTTCTGGAAGGCCAGCTGAAATAGTGATAAACAGCGCATTTTCCGGTAAATCGGTAAAATGACAGAATAACCTCGAAAACTGCGGAAATATTTCAAAAAGTAGTTGACGAAATGGAAAAATGTGTTATAATCTATCTTGTGCGTTGATGGGAGATATCCTATCGTTCAAAAATACCCATACAGTTGTGTATTGGATCAAAAAGCAGCTGAAGGCACAGCAGCCGCACAAATTTACAACTGGAGGGAGGTTAGGTGTGAGACTATGTCAAATGTAATCGTAAAAGAGAATGAGACATTGGATAACGCTTTACGCCGTTTCAAGAGAAACTGCGCAAAGGCAGGTATTCAGCAGGAGATTCGTAAGAGAGAGCATTATGAGAAGCCTAGTGTTCGTCGTAAGAAGAAGTCTGAGGCAGCTCGTAAGCGCAAATATTAATTTGTTTACGAAATCACAATGAAAAAGAGTTAAACCTTATCAGGGAAGTTGATTGTCGCAAGACAGCCTGCTTCCCTGTTTTGGGTTTTCAAAAAGTTATCTTAGAGGAGTTCTATGAAAAAGAAGAAATTACTTTTGATGCTGATGGTAACGGTGGGTATCATCATTGCAGGTTTTGGAGCTGGTACACTGTATCATTGGAGGATGATTGAGAAGAAGGCGGTTGTACAAGAGGATAAGGAAGCCTCCGTTGATATGACGAAGGTGCCGTTTTCTGTATTTATTAATGGAATGGATCATGGACAGAGCCTGTCTCAAAAAGGGAACAGTGATCTTAATGTGCTGGTGACGGTAAATCCTGCCAGATCCAGAATCCTGATCACAACAATATCAAGGGATGCTTATGTACCTCTGGCAGAGAAAAAGGGTGTGGAGCCGGGAGGATATGAGGCGTTATGGATGACCGGCGAATTTGGAACCCGCTATACCCGCTCCTGTCTGGAAAAACTGTATGATACCAGGATACCGTTTTACGTACAGGTCAATTTTAAGGGAATGAAAGCAGTTGTGGATACACTGGGAGGTGTTGACGTTTATTCGGATGAGAGCTTTACATGTGACTGGGGCTACCACTATAAAAAGGGGATCAATCATGTCAATGGAAAGCAGGCGTTAGGCTTTTGCAGGGAAAGACATGCCTTTACAGATGGAGACGATCAGAGAGCAAAAAATCACAGATATATGCTGGAGGCAATCTTCAATAAGGTATGTCAGCCTTCTTCTATAACGAAATATCCGGAGCTGATGGGGCTTTTGGGAGAAAACATACGTACCAATGTAGGCACAGAGCAGATGAAGGCTCTGGCCAAATGGCAGCTTCGCAGCGGGACAAAATGGCAGGTGGACTGGAGCAGCGTTCAGGGGACATCTTCGAGGAAAATCGGCGGAATCTGCGGAAAAGAGATCTATGTGCAAAGTCTTAAGAAAAAATCGTTGACAAAGGCACAGCAGAAAATAAAAGAGCTTAGTTTTCCGTAGCTTTTTCCTCAAATGCTTCCATATTCTGCGGCAGGATCAGATTCAGGATCACAGCCACCAGAAATACCACAGCTACACAGTTCTCGGCAAAGACTGTTTCGATGATCTTAGGAAACACAGAGAACAGCTCCGGCACCTGGGTAAAGCCGATACCGATACTTAAGGAGAGAGCAACGATGGTGATATTTCTCTGGGAATAACCGCATTTACCGATCATCTGTAAACCGCTGACCACGATGGTGCCAAACATCATAATGGTACATCCGCCAAGTACGGCGTCAGGCAGGGTTGCAAGGATCGCACCAAAGATCGGGAAGATACCGGCAAGGATCATGATCAGGGCGCCGGTAGCGATCGTAAAGCGGTTGACTACCTTTGTCATAGCTACCAGACCCACGTTCTGGCTGAAGGATGTGATCGGCATACATCCAAACAGAGAGGAGAGGGAGCTGATAAAGCCGTCACAGGCAAGGGAACCTGAGATTTCCTTTGTGGTGGCGCTGCGGTTCAGACCGGAGTTGGCAAGCGCCTGGGTATCACCAATGGTCTCGGTGGCAGATACTAAGAATATCAGCGCAACAGAGATAATGGCATTTAAATGAAATTCCATTTTAAACGGCATCAGATGTGGCAGGGCGATCACGCTGGTGCCTGCCAGAGAGGAAAAGTCCACCAGTCCCATTGGGATGGCAACAAGATAGCCAACCACCAGTCCAAAGAGAACGGATAACTGCTTCCAGTAGGATTTTGCAAAAATATTAAATAAAATACAGCAAAGCAGTGTGATGGTACCAAGGATCCAGTTTTCCACAGAACCAAAGTTTTCGCTGCCGCTGCCACCGCCAAAGGAGGTGGAGCCTACCGACAGAAGAGAAAAGCCAATGGCTGTTACGACGCTGGCGGATACGATCGGAGAGATGATCTTCATCCAGTATTTTGCAAAAAGACCAAGACAGCCTTCGATCAGACCTCCGATCAGCACGGCACCCATGATGGTGCCATATCCGTAATTAGTGCCGATATAACACATAATGGATACGAAAGTGAAGCTGATACCCATCACAATAGGAAGACCGGAGCCGATCCTCCAAAGAGGAAAGAGCTGGATCAGGGTGCCGATCCCGGCGATCAGCATGGCACTCTGGATCAGCATGGCAAGCTGTTTGCCGGAAACACCGGAGGCTCCGGCGACAATGATAATGGGAGAGATATTGGCCACAAACATGGCAAGAATA
>CADAKW010000051.1 GCA_902788645.1 uncultured Lachnospiraceae bacterium | reverse complement strand
TGTGTTATAATGGTGATATCTGTTCCGTGGAGGATTATGAGAGGATCCGGCAGCGTTTTCCGGAGGTCACCCGTATCATGATCGGAAGAGGTCTTATGGCGCATCCGGAGCTGGCATTACAAATACGGGAGAGAGAGGCAGCACGGACGCAGGAGAAAGCGGTGGATCCGCAGGAACAAACCGCCGGTATCCCGTTGGACAATGGCGCAGAGAGCGGGCAGGGGAGTGTGTCCGGAGCCAGCAGGATGAGTGAGTTGTCCGAAAGGGAACGGCTGGACCGTATTGGTGCATATGCCAATGCTCTTTGTGAGGCGTATTGCGAGGCGTACGGACCGGGACAGCCGGTACTCTTTAAGATGAAGGAGCTGTGGGGCTTTCTGGCGGACAGTATGCCCGATGGCAAAAAGCTTCGCAAGAAGGTGCACAAAGTACAGAGGCTGGACGGATACCGGCGCCTGATGCGGGAAGTGTTTCCGGACATCTGTTCTTAAAGAGACAGGATGATGAACGGAAAAAAATATAAAAAATGGATCATGCAGATCAAAGGGAGAATGTGAGAAAGGAGCAGCAAATGGAAAAAATGAAAAATCGTATGGGGAAGGGACTCATAGCAGTTCTTCTCGCAGTTGGTGTGGTTGGAATAGTTCTTACCGGGGTCGGTTATAAAGCACTGGTAGAAAAGCAGGCAGCCTCAGGGACGGATGCCACTGTGGCAGCCGATGTCACGGGAATGGCTGCCGATGAGCTGACCAAAACAGCGCAGGCAGCAGGGGTCACTCCGGTGGAGCGGCACGGAGCGATTCATGTGTCCGGTACCGATCTCAGGGACAGCAATGGAGACAAATTCCGGATCAAGGGTGTCAGCACCCATGGCATTGCATGGTTCCCACAGTATGTCAATAAGGACGCTTTCCAGACGCTTCGCGACAATTATGGTATCAATACGATCCGTCTGGCTATGTACACCAATAAGTCGGAGGGATACGGTCCCGATGCGGTCAAAAAGGTTCAGGAGGGTGTGCGGTATGCCACGGAGCTGGGGATGTATGTGATCATCGACTGGCATGTCCTGAGCGAGGGCAATCCCAACAAGCATAAGGCAGAAGCAAAGAAATTCTTTACCAAAATGTCTACGCAGTACGGCAGCCGGAACAATGTCATTTATGAGATCTGCAATGAGCCAAACGGCAATGTTACATGGAACAAGCAGATCAAGCCATACGCAAAGACGATCGTAAAGACGATCCGCAAGCACAGCAAAAATGCAGTGATCGTGGTTGGAACGCCGACCTGGTCCCAGGATGTGGATATTGTGGCACAGAGTCCGTTAAAGGGGAAAAATCTGATGTACGCCCTTCATTTTTATGCAGGGACACATAAAGAGTGGATCCAGGATAAGCTTAAGACGGCACACAAGAAAGGTCTGCCGGTGATCGTAACAGAGTTTAGTATCTGCGACGCTTCCGGAAACGGTGCCCTTGATAAGGCTTCCGGCAACAAGTGGATGCGTCTGCTGGATAAGTACAATATCAGCTATGCCGCATGGAGCCTTTGCAATAAGAACGAATCTTCTGCGCTGATCGACAGCTCCTGCAGTAAGACAAGCGGCTGGACGGACAGCGATCTGTCAGCAGCGGGCAAGTGGTATTTTAGCAAAACAAAATAATGACAAAAAAATGGAGGTCACCCGGGGGAAGTGGGTGGCCTCTTTATAAAGGGGAAACAAATAAAAGATAATATGTAAAGTTAACTCTTCTCTTATACGTTATAATATATTACCGAAAAAAGCAATACCTTTTTGGAAAACATTTTGTGAAATTACAGCAAGAATTTTAATAAACTGTGAATGAAATGTAAAAAATCAGTTGTCTAAGACGGGCAGTGTATTATATAATATAAACAAATTCATAGCGCAAAGGGGCGCAGAAAGAGGTAACACATGATAACATGGACTAGAGCAGAGTTAAAATCCAGAGCAAAGGCTACGGTAAAGATGTATTACTGGAAGCTGGTACTGGTTTCATTGATCTTATCGGCAATTACAGGAGGAGCTACAAGTGCCGGCAGAAACGGGGTAAAGAATTCCGGCACTACAGGAAATGGGAGTGCTGTTGATGTATCCGGTTTTTTTAGCGGCATTAATCCAATGGCACTGATGGTGGCTTCTGTTGTAGCATTGGTTGTGTTGGTTATTGCGATTGCGATTCGTGTATTTGCTTTGAATGTGCTGGTTGTGGGCTGCAAGGGCTTTTTCAGCCAGAGCATGACCGGTGAACCGGAGTTTCGGGTACTTGGAGATGGTTTTACCCGCAATTACTGGAACTGTGTAAAGACCTGTTTCTTAAGAGACTTATTTGTTGGTTTATGGAGTCTGCTCTTTGTGATCCCGGGTGTGATCAAGAGCTACGAATACCGCATGGTGCCATATCTTCTGGCAGAACATCCGGAGATGGACAGCAGTCAGGTGTTTGCACGGAGCAAAGAAATGATGGACGGCAATAAGTGGGAGACCTTTGTACTGGATCTGTCCTTTATCGGATGGGCACTGCTGGGTGCGATCACAATGGGTATCGTGTACATTTTCTGGACATCACCGTATATTAATACAACGGATGCGGCATTATATCACAGACTGAGCGGTCAGGACAGCTATGGCAACGGCGGTTATGCACAGACGGGGTATACACAGTCAGGCTACAGCCAGACCAATTATGATCAGACCGGCTACGATCAGGGAAGCTACGGTCAGAACAGCTATGATCAGAATGGCTATAACCAGAGCAGCTACAACCAGAGCGGATACGATCAGACCGGCTATAACCGGAGCGACAATGGCCAGACCGGATATGAGCAGCAGACAGGGGCTGACATCAACGGACAGGATGCGGCTGACAGCTCATCCAACAGCGGTTATGATCAGGACTATTTCTCAGATAAATAAGCGTCAGATCAGAGAAGAAGGTATTATAAGACAAGGGGCGTATAAAGGGTATGAAAGGGGGGAGCATATGAAAAAACAAAGACAAGGCATTAAGCGTCATCTCCTTTTGATGGTGACACTTCCTACTGTCATTTTATCTATATTTATTCTGGTTTTCGGAGCATTTTTGTTTTATCACTTTTATTGTGACAGCATCCGGGATGAACTGGTGTCCACCACCAATATGATGGTGGACTGCCTGGATATGACAGTCAGGGGAGATTATCAATATCAGGATGGGATGCTGTTCAAGGGTGATATGAATGTCACCGATTCTACCATGCTTTACCGGGTAAAGGAGAAGTCCAATATTGATACATCCATATTCTGGAACAATATCCGTGTGATCACGACGGTAGAGGACAAAGATGGTGTATCCGCAGCAGGAACAACAGCGGAGAAGTCCGTTACCGATGTGGTACTTGGCGGGGGACAGGACTATTTTTGTGATCATGTCAGGGTGAACGATACAGAATATATCGGGTATTATAAGGCATTGAAAAACGACGATGGCTCTGTGGTTGGTATGGTATTTGCCGGCAAAAAGAGAAGTATCGTATATTATAAGATACTGCGGATACTTGCCTGGTTCCTCGGGTTTTCCGTGGTGGCAGTCATGGTGGCGGTATTCTGCACCAAACGGTATTCCGCAGGAGTCATCACAGATATCAATACGATCAATCATTTCCTTCAGACTATCGCAGACGGAACGCTGGGAGAAACACTTGATGAAAGGATCCGGCAGCGCAGGGATGAGCTGGGAGACATTGGGATCTATGCAGACAAAATGAGAAGCAATTTGCAGAAGCTTGTGGAGATGGATGCATTGACCTCTCTGTACAACCGGCGCAGCGGTAACCGCATGATGGGAGTGCTGGTGGAGCAGAAGGCGGTGTATACCGCCGTAATGTGTGACATTGATTTCTTTAAGCGTGTAAACGACACATATGGTCATGCGGCAGGAGACCAGGTTTTGATCGAAGTATCGGCAGCAATCCGTGACAGCGTTGGCGAGGAAGGCTTTGCCAGCCGCTGGGGCGGCGAGGAGTTTCTTGCAATTTACTGTATGGAGATGCCGGAGGCAAAAGAGCATGTAGAAGCGCTGCAGGAGAAGATACGGGAGCTGGTTATACGATATGGTGAGTCGGAGATACAGGTGACAATGACCTTTGGTATTGCAGAGAGTGAACCGGCAGAGTCCTATGAGAAGGTTGTAAAAAGAGCCGATGAAAAGCTGTACATAGGAAAAAATGGTGGAAGAGACCAGATTGTAACTTAGTCTTTTGAAAAAGGAAAGGCGGGGAGAAGATGAAAAAAGGGATCATAATAATGCTGATCTGCATGCTGGCGGTCAGCGGCTGTGGCAAGACAAAAAATACGGTCAATTCTCTCGGGGATCTGGAAGGGAAGACCATAGGAGTACAGATGAAGACAACGGGAGATGTCTACGCCAGCGAGATCAAGGATGCACAGACCAAGCGGTTTAACAAAGGAGAAGATGCCGTAAAAGCATTGCAGAAGGGGATTATCGATGCAGTCATGATCGACGATGAACCGGCAAAGGTTTTTGTTGAGAAGTATGATGACGTCAGGATCCTTTCTGAGCCCTATGCAGAGGAGGAATATGGCATTGCCGTAAATAAGGACGAGCAGGAGCTGCTGCAGCAGATCAACAAGGCTCTGGAGGAGCTGAAGCAGGATGGGACTCTGGATCAGATCAAGAAAGCATGGCTTCAGGATGGCGAGAAGAAAACAGCATATTCTCCCCAAAAGAAAAAAACAGGTCAGAAGGAGCTGGTCATGGCGACCAATGCGGAGTTTCCTCAAGGACAGCGCGGGCAATGTTGTCGGGATCGATATTGATATGATGAAAGCAGTCTGCGATAAACTGCATATGAAGCTGAAGATCACAGATACGGCATTTGATGCAGTGGTGGTAAATGTCCAGCGAAAAATGGCAGATGTCGGTGTTGCAGCCATGACCATTACAGATGAGAGGAAGAAGTCCGTAGACTTTACAGATCCTTATATGACTGCAACGCAGGTGGTTATCGTGAGAAAGTAGTGAGATCTGAATATATACAGATAAGGGAGATTATCACCACAAAAGTAGAAAAAATATTTCCTGAAATATCGTAATTATTTCTGAAAATATCTACATAGGTAGAAAGCTTTGTTTCCATTGGAGGCAGAGCTTTCTTAATTATTTCTGAAAATATCTACATAGGTAGAAAGCTTTGTTTCCATTGGAGGCAGAGCTTTCTTTTGTGTAAAGGATACCTTATGGTAAAAAGTGCACAGAAATTTGTAATAATTTCTTAAAAAATTCACAAAATGCTGGTTGACAAATTAGAGCAGTGTTACTATAATTGTTAATAACGTGTAACATTTATGTAATATTTTGATCGACACAACACTTTATACAGAATAAGGAAAACATAGAAATTTGAGAAGTACGATTTACAGAAAGGATTTTGGGTATGTTAAAGTCGAAGAGATTTAAAAGGAAAGCGGTTTGTTTAGGACTTACAGCGACATTGATCGCAGGTTTTACCGTAACATTTGTGGTTCCTACAGCAGCAAATATCTGCCGTGAGCTCAATATGGCAGGGATTTCCCTTTCATTAGATAAGTTTTCATCAAACAATAAGGATTCTATCATAAATTCATCTGTGTCCCAGCCGGCACAGACAGCGACAGAGTCTTCCGTATCTGCTTCACCGGAGGCAACAACAGAGGCTACGACAGAGCCTGCAAAGGATACTGAGACCAAGAAAGCACCAAAGAAAAATGACACACCGAAGCGTGTGGACAAGGGACTTATTACCGATATGGATGTTAAGGCAATCTCTACAGCCAGTGATTATGTCCATGTCCGCAGAAAACCAAATACCCACAGCAAGATCGTCGGCAGACTTTATAAGGGCTGCTCCGCTGATGTATTGAAGGTTAAGGACGGATGGGTCAAGATCCGTTCCGGTAATGTCACAGGATATATTAAGAAGAGTTATCTGGCGATCGGTGATAATGCCAAGAAGATGATCGGTAAATACGGTCAGAAATATGTACGTGTTAAGACTACAGTAGTAACATTGAATGTTCGTAAGAAAGCAGATATCAAATCCAAGATCCTGACACAGATTCCGATCGAGGAGAACTACGATGTAATAAAATCTACCGATCACTGGTACAAGATCGAGATCGATGGTGATACAAAGGGATATGTTCGTAAAGAATACGTAACACTTCATGTAAGATTTAAGCATGCTAAGTCAATGGCTGAGATCAAGGCAGAGCATCGTAGAAAACTGGCAGCCAAGAGAGCGGAGAGACAGAGACTTGCAGCACTTGCAGCATCCCGCGCTTCCAGCAGCTCAAGCAGCTCTTCATCAAGCAGCAGCTATAGCAGCTCCAGCAGAAGCACATCATCCCGCAGCAGCTACAGCTCACGGAGCAGCTCCTCATCAAGCAGCTCAAGTAGCTCAAGCAGTTCTTCATCAAGCAGCAGCTCAAGCTCACGTACAGTATCCGCAAGTGGATCAACCGGATCAGATATTGCAAGCTATGCACAGAAGTTTGTCGGCGGCCCATATGTCTGGGGCGGTACAAGCCTTACCGGTGGTGTTGATTGCTCCGGTTTCACGATGAAGATTTATGAGCAGTATGGTTACAGCCTGCCTCACAGCTCTGCAGCACAGGCATCTGCAGGCAGAAGCGTCAGCCTTTCAGATGTACAGCCGGGAGATCTGATCTTCTACAAGCATGGAAGCAGGATTGGTCATGTTGCAATGTATATCGGAGGTGGCCGTGTAGTACATGCACAGTCAAAGAGCACAGGTATTACTACATCATCTATGTATTACAACCAGCCGGCATGTGCAAGACGTATCGTAGGCTGATAAATTGACAAGTCAGACGAAATATGCTATATTTTATTTATACAAAGGCGTAGTTTTTGAAAAACTACGCCGTTTTTTCTGTTTATACACAAAATAATTAAGTCAAGTCCGATATTTAGGACAAGTAAGGAATGGGAGGTCAGCACAAATGAAGAAAAATGAATTGGATCATATTGACTACGAGATATTAAAAATGCTGCAGGAAAATGCGAGGATCCCGTTAAAGGAGATCGCGGCAAAGGTATATCTTTCTTCTCCGGCGGTATCTGCCCGCATTGAGACCCTGATGAATAAAGGATATATTGAAGGCTTTCATGCACAGATCAATCCGGAGGTAATGGGATACCATATTAAAGCATTTATTAATCTGGAGGTCAGTCCTCAGGATAAAAAGAAATTCTATCCATTTATCAAGGAATGTAAAAATGTGGTTGAATGTAATTGCGTGACGGGAGATTATTCTATGCTTCTGGAGGTGCTGTTTCACAGCACGGCAGAGCTGGACCAGTTTATTGGAGAGCTGCAGGAGTATGGAAGGACCAACACGCTGATCGTTTTTTCTACTTCAGTGGAGCATCGTGGCGTGATCATAGAGTAGGGATTAACGAAAGAAAGATATCGTTACATATGGAATTTGCGTCAGGAATTTCAAAGGAAATCTGCCGGCATATAGGTGATTTTGTTATTGCGCCTATCGTAGATAAAGGGGTATAATGATAGCAGGATAAACGAAACGGGCATTTGGAGAGGGGTACAATACTATGTGTGGCATGTAGAAACAGATTTTTTCGCACTGGCAGTCTTTTTGATCATGCTGATCAAAAATCATTCACAGACCAAAGGGGAACGTGATCTGCAGGATAAGTTCTTTTATCTGGTGCTGGTGGTGAGCATTTTTAATGACATCATTGATATTATATCATCCGTTGCGATGAATGATGTCACAAACTGGTGGGTGTATCAGATCACCATGACTATCTATGTGGCGAGTATGCCGCTGCTTGCTGCCATGTGGGTGGGGTATGCCTATGTGCTGATCCATAAGGATTATGATCTTCGACGGCTAAAACGCAATATTACCATAATGATGATCCCATATATGATCTATCTGCTGGTGGCATTCAGCAATCCGTTTACGGAGCTGTTTTTTCATCTGACACCGGATATGGAGTACAGTCGTGGTATTTTCTTTATGCCGGTAGGTGTTGGATTCATTATGCTCTACACGGCGATCGGTCTGATCTTAGCCCTGTGCAACTGGAAGTGGATCAGGCCACGTTCCAATGCCGTGTTATTGTTTGTATTTTTTCTGGTGACAGGATGCATTATCTGGATCCAGCTGGCGCATCCGGGCTGGCTGATCATCAATGCCAGCTATGCCGTGATCTACATATGGTGCGACATTACGGTGCAGGAGCAGCAGAGGGGCAGATTAAACCGGCAGATCCGGCAGAAAAATAATGAACTGCAGCTTGTCGCTCAAAAAGCGGAAAATGCGACCCATGCAAAATCTGAGTTTTTGTCGCGGATGAGTCATGATATCCGGACGCCGATGAATGCGATCATTGGCCTGACACATCTGGCGCAGGATGAGTAGGACATAAACCAGATCAAGAAATATCTCCGGGATATTGATACCTCCAGCGGCTTTCTGCTGGGACTGATCAATGATATTCTGGATATGAGCAAGATAGAGAACGGTGATCTGACATTAAATGCGGATTCTTTTCAGAAGGCAGAGTTTATCAGTTCTATTAATACTGTGATCAAGCCTCTGATGGATGCCAAGCAGATCAATTTTATCTTTCAGATGGGGTCCAGTGTCGATTGTCTATATGTGGACCGGCTACGTTTTAATCAGATATTTTTCAACTTATTGTCCAATGCAGCCAAATTTACTCCGATGGGTGGTTATGTAGAATTTATATCCGAGAGCATTCCGTCTGAGGATGACCGGGCGGGGATCCGCTTTTATGTCCGGGACAACGGTATCGGGATGAGTGAGGATTTTCTGGAGCATTTGTATGATCCGTTCTCCCAGGAGCGGTCCAAACTGGGAAGCAGTCAGAAAGGAACCGGTCTTGGACTTCCGATCGTCAAGAGTCTGGTGGATGCCATGGATGGCAATATTTCAGTAAAAAGTGAGCTGGGAAAGGGAACCGAGTTTATTGTGGAGCTGTTTATTCCTTTGGCGGAGGTACAGCCGGAGGAAGTGAGTGCCCCGGACGGTAATGAAAGTCTGAAGGATGCCAGGATCCTGCTGGTGGAGGACAATGAGATCAACATTGAGGTGGCGCAGATGCTGCTGGAGCGTGTGGGCTGCAGGGTCGAGGTTGCCAGAGACGGCAGGGAGGCTGTGGAATGTTTCCGGGACTCCGCGCCGGATTATTTTGAGGCGATTCTGATGGATGTCCGGATGCCCGTTATGAATGGAATTGATGCTACCAGACAGATCCGTGCCATGGAGCGTGAGGATGCGGCTACGGTGGCGATCATTGCCATGACAGCCGATGCCTTTGAGGAGGAACAGAAAAGGACGCTGGAGGCGGGCATGGACTATCATTTGTCAAAGCCGATCGATCCGAAGCTGTTGTATGGTGTGCTGGCAAAATATTTAAGTATTGTGAGAGGACACAGAATGGCGTCCGGATCAGAGACAGAATGTTGATTTTTTTGAATTATTGTATATAATAGAGGAAAACCAACGAGAATTGCGAAGCAATTCTTGGAGGGCAAAAGCCCTTGTTTAAAGGATTACAGGAGGTAATGATCATGGCATTTTTTGACAGTATGAAGGAAACTCTGACCACGGCCGGCAGAGACGTGAGCCAGAAGGCAAAGGAAGTATCAGGAGTGGCAAAGCTGAAACTGGATATTAAGTCTAAGGAAGATGCGTTAAATAAAGAGTATATTGCTCTGGGAAAACGCTATTATGACATGCACAAGGAAGGCGAAGTAGCCGATGAGCAGATGGCAAATATCAGCACACTTTTGAATGAGATCGCTGATCTTAAGGAGGAGGTTGTGCGGATTCAGGGCGGCAGCAGTTGTCCACAGTGTGGTGCTGTGATTCCGGACGGAGCAGCATTCTGCAGCAAGTGCGGAGCAAAGATGGAGTAAGCAGGACTGCACAGGGAAATGAGGCGTTTGACCTGCGCCTTGCATCATAATATTTTACAAAGAGAAACAATCTGGAATATTTTGGTAATATTTCAGATTGTTTTTTGCTTTTAAGAAACAAACATATTATTTATATTTCGGGAAATAATAATCATGCTTTCAAGTGTCCGGCAGGCTTTGATGCTGTCGGGATCAAAATGTATGTCTGTACTGTTTTTGGGACAGATAGAAAGGCTGGTTAGAAATATGAATAATAGAAAAGTAGCAATTATCGGATGTGGATATGTAGGAGCGGCAACTGCATTTTCCATTATGCAGAGCGGTCTGTTTTCGGAAATGGTACTGCTTGATGTGGACCGCAAAAAGGCAGAGGGGGAAGCAATGGATATTATGCATGGTATGCCGTTTGCCATGCCGATCCATATCCATGCCGGAGATTATGATGATATCGCTGACAGCGCTATTATCATTGTCACAGCAGGCTGTAATCAGAAGCCGGAGGAGTCCAGGCTGGATCTGGTCCATAAAAATATCGCGATTTATCGTCAGATCATGGGGGAGATTGCGGCAAGGAATGTGGAGGGAATCCTTTTGATCGTATCCAATCCTGTGGATATCCTGACTTATGCAGCATGGAAATTCTCCGGGCTGCCAAGACATCGGGTGATCGGTTCCGGCACGGTGCTTGACACGGCGAGACTGAAATGTATGCTGGGAAATGAGCTGGGTGTGGATGCGAGAAGTGTCCATGCATTTATTATCGGAGAACACGGGGACAGTGAGCTGGCGGTGTTCAGCAGTGCCAATGTATCCGGCATTGATCTGAAAGATTTTTATGATATGTGCCAGCCGGATGAATACCATGATGACACGGAACGGATATACGATCAGGTAAAGGATAGTGCATATCAGATCATCGAGAGTAAAAAAGCCACATACTTCGGAGTGGCCATGGCGGTGCGCCGTATCTGTGAATGTATTATGCGAAATGAACATTCCATTCTGACGGTATCCGGAGTTGTGGAAGGTCAGTATGGTGCCAGTGATATGGCGCTGAGTCTGCCGGCGATCGTGGGAAGCCAGGGCCTGGAACAGATCATACAGATTGAGCTGGATGATAAAGAGGAGGAGCAGCTTCAGGAGTCGATCCGTGTGCTGGGCAGTGTGCTGGATGAGTGTATGTAAAGGAACCGATTGATACAGGATTTAATAAAATGATCAGCAGCCCGGCTTAGAATGACAAAATATGTCATCCAAACCGGGCCGTTGATTGTAAAAAGCTGACGATTAATTTTTTAATGCTGTGATGGGAACTACAAATACACCATCTTCCCGCTGATATGCGGCATTGGATAAACCACAGACCACGCAAAGGGAAACCGGTTCTTTCCCTCCGTCCTTTTGGATATCCTGTTTGATCTTGAGAAGATTTGCAGCAGCGGCATCAATCTGATGAGCACCCAGCTTAATCTCAAATCCACACCACTGACCATCCGGCATGGAGATCACGGCATCCATTTCATTGCCGGCGTAGTCCTGATAGTGGAAAAGCTCTGCGTCAAAGGATTCAGCATATATTTTCAGATCCCGCTCGCAGAGAGCTTCAAACAGAAAGCCCAGTGTGTTCAGATCCTGCAAAAGCATATCAGGCGTAGCTTTGAGCAGGGAAGCGGCAAGGGAAGGGTCGGATAAATGCCGCTTTTCTGCCTGTTTAACACGGACAGAGGATCGAAGCTTTGTCTCGTAAGGTCTCTGGTTGTCCGTCAGGAAAAGCCGGTCAAAAATGTTCAGATAACCGGAAACTGTTTCCACATCAATATCTTCATCGTCAATTTCTTTAATATCATTTTTCAGTTTTTTATTGGTGGCAGTTGTTGCTTCGTTTCTGGCAAGAGAGCGAAGCAGCAGCTCCATTTTGTGCTTATCACGTTTAATATTGTCGATCCGGTAGACGTCATCATCTAGCACGGCCTGCAGATACTGAGCCGGCAGATGGGCAGCCTGCTTTAATGGAGTGGTCTGGTTGGCAGGCCAGCCGCCACGGATAATGTAGTCGATGATCCGGCGCAGATCGACTTCGCCGGACAGCACGGGAGTGATCGTTCCGCGACAGATATCTGCAAGAGATACCTGACCGCTGGAAGCACCGCTTTCATATAAAGACATCGGGCGCATGCGAAGCTTGGCGATCCGCCCGGCACCACTATGGAGAATACCCTTGTGCTGAGGGGTTGCTGACCCGGTCAGAATGAACTGCCCTTTGTCACTAGTCTGATCCACCTTGAAACGTACCGCATCCCAAAGGGGCGGAACCTCCTGCCATTCATCAATCAGACGTGGTGTCTCTCCCTCCAGAACCAGAGAGGGGGTCATCTGGGCAAGCTGGCGGTTTTGAAAATTGCCATTGGGATCTCCCAGCATGATCCGGCTGCGGCAATGGTGGATCGAGGTCCAGGTTTTACCGCACCATTTGGGACCCTCGATGCAGAGGGCTCCGAAGGTGTCAAGATATTCTGATATTAAGCTGTCGATCAGACGTGGTTTGTAATTTTTTTGTTCCATGATAATTCTGTCTCCCTATCTTTTTGGCTCCTCCGTTTCTGCTTTACGGTATATCTGATAATAAGTATTTGCGGGTTTGTTCTATTTTAAACAAGGCGCTTTACGACTGTAATTCTAATAAACAGTATAATTCAATCCGATAGATTTCGCAATATCAACCCGACAGATTTTATAAATCCAACCCGATAGATTAACAAAATATAATCCGACAAATTTTGCGAATCCAACCCGATAGATTTTGAAAGTTCAACCCGACAAATTTTTGATTTTCAATCCGATAGATTTTGAAAGTTTCATCCGATGGATTCTTATTTGAATTATTAAAAAGTTTTATAAAAGGCTTGACATAATACTCGATAAGAGTATAATAGGTCACATAAAACGTAATACTCAAATTGAGAATTATAAATGAAAGGGGCGGTTACATTTGGAGATACGGGATCGAAACGGAATGACAGAGACGGAATTTCTACAGCAATATGATCCGGATCGTTATGAGAAGCCGGCAGTGACGGTAGATATGCTGATCTTTACTGTTAATCCGGAGAAGGATTATTCCCTGGAGCTGTTGATGATCGAGAGAGGCGGTCATCCTTATCTGGGAAAGTGGGCAATCCCCGGTGGCTTCGTGGAGATGGATGAGTCTCTGGAGCAGGCAGCAGCCCGAGAGTTGAAGGAGGAGACAGATCTTTCGGACATTTATATGGAGCAGCTGTTTACCTTTGGTGATGTGGGCAGAGATCCCCGGATGCGCGTGATCTCTGTGGCATATATGGCTCTGGTACCCAAGGAAAAGCTTCATCCGGTGGCAGGAGACGATGCGGCAAAGGTCAGATGGTTTACGGTAGAGACTGCGGAGGATGGCAGCCTGACACTTCTGGCAGACGGGATGACACTGACAGAGGCAGACATTGCCTTTGATCATGAGAAGGTCATTAAAACCGCACTGCAGCGGCTTAAAAATAAGGTTGAGTATACCGACGTCGCCTTTGAGCTGGCGGGAGAGGAATTTACTTTGACACAGCTTCAGTCGATTTATGAGGCGATTCTCGGCCGGGAGCTGCATAAGCCCAATTTTCGCAGGAGCATAGCAGATCGTGTGGAAAAGACGGGGGAGAAGGAGACAAAAAGCTCCAACCGCCCGTCGTGTCTGTATCGCAAAAAAGGCGGAGAATGGGAGCATCGCTTCTGATATAAATATTTTCGGAAGATAAGTTTCTGGTTGGTTTATAAATTACAGTAAAAGGTTATTGCGTCAAAGCAAAACAGAGAGGTGATCAGCTATGAGTAAAGTATTGGTTGTAGTGGATATGCAGAATGATTTTATTTCCGGCAGTCTGGGGACAAAGGAAGCACAGGCGATCGTGCCGGCGGTGACAGCGAAGATCAAAGAGTATCAGAAGAATGGCGACAGGGTAATATATACATATGATACCCACGAGGAGAATTATCTGGAGACACAGGAGGGACGTAACCTTCCGGTAAAGCATTGTATCCGCGGAACGTGGGGCTGGGAGCTTGCGGATGAGATCAACAAGCTGGCGGCAGGGGCAGATAAGTACGAAAAGCCAACCTTTGGAAGCCGCCGGCTGATGGAGGATCTGGCAAAATGGAACCCGGATGAGATTGAGTTTGTGGGGCTGTGTACGGACATTTGTGTGGTGTCCAATGTGCTTGGAACAAAGGCATGGCTGCCGGAGACACCGTTGACGGTGGACAGCAGTTGTTGTGCCGGGGTAACACCGGAGAGCCATGAGGCAGCGCTGGCAACCATGCGGTCATGTCAGGTAAATGTGATATAGAGAAAGGTCGTGATGACGATGAAACAGTTTGATAAACGTAATCTGACAATGGTGATGGACTTTTATGAGCTTACCATGAGCAACGGATATTTTCGGGAGCAGGACAGAGATACCCGCGTGGCATTTGATGTATTTTACCGCAAAAATCCCGACGGCGGTGGATATTCCATATTCGCAGGTCTGGAGCAGATCATAGAATATATTCAGGATCTTCATTTTGATGATGATGATATCGCGTATCTGCGGGAGCAGAAGATATTTGAGGAGGATTTTCTGGAATATCTGCGCAATTTCAAGTTTGAGGGAGACCTTTATGCATTCCCGGAGGGGACGATCATGTATCCCAATGAGCCAATCCTGACGATCGTGGCGCCACTGATCGATGCGCAGCTTGTGGAGACGGCAGTGCTTTTGCAGGTCAATCACCAGTCACTGGTGGCAACGAAGGCGAGCCGTATTGTCCGGGCGGCCCAGGGCAGAGCCGTTTCCGATTTTGGTGCCAGACGTGCCCACAATATGGATGCGGCAGTATATGGTGCCAGAGCAGCATATATTGGCGGTGTCAATGGAACGGCGACGGTGCTTTCCGGAGAAATGTTTGGGATTCCGGTAGGGGGAACCATGGCACATAGCTGGGTAATGTATTATGAGGATGAGTACACAGCATTCAAAAAGTATGCGGAGACATACCCGGACGGAACTGTGCTTCTCATCGATACCTATGACGTATTAAAGAGCGGCGTGCCAAATGCGATCCGGATTGCCAAAGAGGTGCTGGAGCCGATGGGCAAGCGTCTCAAAGGTGTGCGTATTGACAGCGGTGATCTGGCGTACCTGTCCAAAAAGACACGGAAAATGCTGGATGAAGCAGGTCTTAAGGACTGCCAGATCGTAGCCTCCAACAGTCTCGACGAATACACGATCTCTTCTCTGATCGATCAGGGGGGCTGCATTGACAGCTTTGGCGTGGGTGAGCGTCTGATCACCTCCAAGAGTGAGCCGGTTTTTGGTGCTGTTTACAAGATATCTGCGGTAAAGCGCGACGGCGTATATCAGCCAAGGATCAAGGTTTCTGAAAACGTGGAGAAGATTACAAATCCGGGACTGAAAAAGGTTTACCGTATTTATGATGAGACAGGGAAAGCTGTGGCGGATCTCATCGGCAAATATGACGAGGAAATTGACCTTACAAAGCCGTTCCGTTATGTGGATCCGGTTGCTCCATGGCGTCAGCGTACCTTTGACAACTGCACAGGCAAGGAGCTTCAGGTACCGATCTTTAAGGACGGAAAGCTGGTCTATAAGCTGCCGTCTCTGGAGGAGATCCGTGCTTATGTCAAGGAGCAGATGCGGGAGGAGATGTGGCCGGAGGAGCAGCGTTTTGAGAATCCTCATGTGCATTATCTGGACATGACACCGAATTATTATGATATGAAGATGGAGCTGCTTTATGAGGTGCAGAAATAAGCGGGGAACAGCCACTTGATAAGTATAAATGTAGTGTATAAAAAGAGCGGAATAAAAGACGCATTCAAATTTCCCGGAATAGTTGACAAATCGAGGGAGGAATACTAAAGTAATAAGATAGGGTTATTATTAGAAAATCAGGAAAAGAGGGACAGCAGATGGCAGAGAAAAAGAGATTTTATCTGACAACCGCGATCGCGTATACGTCAGGAAAACCGCATATCGGTAACACATATGAAGCCGTTCTGGCAGACAGTATCGTGCGTTTCAAAAGACAGCAGGGATATGATGTACGTTTCCAGACAGGAACGGATGAGCACGGCCAGAAGATCGAGCTGAAGGCAGAGGAAGCAGGAGTCACACCAAAGAAGTTTGTAGATGATGTTTCCGGACAGATCAAGACAATCTGGGATCTCATGAATACTTCTTATGATCGTTTTATCCGTACTACGGACGAGGATCATGAGAAGCAGGTACAGAAGATCTTCAAAAAGCTCTATGATCAGGGCGATATTTATAAGGGATTTTATGAGGGCATGTACTGTACTCCTTGCGAGTCCTTCTTTACACAGTCCCAGCTTGTGGACGGAAAGTGTCCGGACTGCGGACGTCCATGTCAGCCGGCAAAGGAGGAGGCATATTTCCTGAAGCTCAGCAAATATGCAGACCGCCTGATCGAGCATATCAATACACATCCGGAGTTCATTCAGCCGGAGTCCCGCAAAAACGAGATGATGAACAACTTCCTTCTTCCGGGACTGCAGGATCTGTGTGTATCCAGAACCTCATTTAAATGGGGTATCCCGGTAGATTTTGATCCGGATCATGTGGTATATGTATGGCTTGATGCGCTCAGCAACTATATCACCGGTCTTGGTTATGATGTGGACGGGGAGGATCGTCTCGATGAGAACGGAGAGGATCTTTACAAGAAGTTCTGGCCGGCAGATCTTCATCTGATCGGAAAGGATATTATCCGCTTCCATACAATTTACTGGCCGATCATTCTCATGGCTCTGGGTGAGCCGCTGCCGAAGCAGGTATTTGGTCATCCATGGCTGCTGCAGGGCGATGGCAAGATGAGTAAATCCAAAGGAAATGTCATTTATGCAGATGACCTTGTAGATATGTTTGGTGTAGATGCTGTCCGTTATTTCGTACTCCATGAGATGCCGTTTGAGAATGACGGTGTTATCACATGGGAACTCATGGTAGAGCGTATGAACTCTGACCTTGCCAATACACTGGGCAATCTGGTAAACCGTACTATTTCCATGACGAATAAATATCTTGGCGGTGTTGCAGAAGATAAGGGTGTCGCAGAGGCCGTAGACGATGATCTGAAGGCTGTGGTACTGGCAGCACCAAAGAAGGTTGAGGAGAAGATGGACAAGCTCCGTGTGGCAGATGCTATCACAGAGGTATTCACGATCTTCAAGAGATGTAATAAATATATTGATGAGACAGAGCCTTGGATCCTTGGAAAGGATGAGGCGAAAAAGGACCGTCTTTCTACGGTGCTTTACAATCTGCTGGAGAGCATTACCATTGGCGCGAGCCTGTTAGAGTCCTTTATGCCGGACACAACAGACCGTATCCTTGCCCAGATCGGTGCAACAAAGCGTCCGCTGGAGGAGATGGATCACTTCGGTGGTTATGTAAACGGTACAAAGGTCACAGAGAAGCCGGAGATTTTGTTTGCACGTCTTGATATGGACGAGGTAAAGGCAAAGGCAGAGGAGATCCGGAAGGCACAGGCAGCAGCCAACGGCGGCGGTGCTCCGGAAAATGTTATCGACATTGAGGCAAAGCCGGAGATCACCTTTGATGATTTCACCAAGATGCAGTTCCAGGTAGGTGAGATCATTGCCTGCGAGGAAGTAAAGAAGTCCAAGAAGCTTCTGTGTTCCCAGGTACGTATCGGCAGTGAGGTCAAGCAGATCGTATCCGGAATCAAGCAGCACTACTCCGCAGAGGAGATGGTGGGCAAGAAGGTTATGGTCCTTGTAAACTTAAAGCCTGCAAAGCTGGCCGGAGTTTTGTCTGAGGGAATGCTTCTTTGCGCAGAGGATGCGGACGGCAATCTGGCACTGGTAACGCCGGAGAAGGAGATGCCGGCAGGTGCGGAGATTTGTTAGAAATTAGATAATATAGAATAAAGTCGAGAGGGAGCTGTCACGATGTGGCAGCTCCCTCTTGCAAAAATAAAAATTTGTCTTGTTTTCTTTATTTAAATTTTTTTCTTGCAATATTTTTATAAATATTCTTTTTGAACTCACGTTTTGAGTGAAAGAATTCATTTTCAGAGTTTGTTAATACATTTTTTTGTGCTATCGCTTCTACGGTACAAATTAAATCTGCTGATTGTGATAACTTGTATTGGTTTGTTTCAATTTTTCTAAATTCCACATTTGAAAACATAGCATTAAACACGGATATTAATATCTGAGCCAGTTCTATTTGTCCGTAATCGTAATAAACATTAATTTTATCGAATGTAGAAAAATATGTAAAATTAGCCCGCAGTTGATTTGCAATTTCTTTTGTAAGTTTGTCGGTATATTTTAGTTTGGACTTTTCGGCACAATCACCTTGATTAATCATTGGACATATATAATGAATATCCAGTAGACGAGTAAAGTGATACAGGGCGTTAAAAAGGGCCTTTCTTTGTTCTCTTAAATCATTTTTATAAACGCTTTCGCGTCTGATAAGAGGTCCGGTATGGATCGTATGTGCCGGATATCCCCAATTAGTTATTTGTTTATCCAAGGCCTCAATATTTTTTGAAATGTCTATTCCTTGATCATGTAAAACCATTGCAACATAATAATTAGGAGAAGCCGGATTATATTGGCCAAAATCTCCGGATTCATCTATAAAAACGCTGAGTACCTTCTCCTTCATTTGATCGCTCCTTTGATGTAAAATGCAGAATGTATCCTATAGATATAATAAAGGGCGGGGTAAATCCCCGCCAGCCGGTGGACCAGGACCTTTCGGTCAGCCCTAATATTAATGCACTTCGTGCAACAGATTCATATCTGTATAAGTATTATATGTTGTTTCGTTCAAAATATCAACAGATTGTTATAATTTTTTTATTTCCGAATATTCCGTATCCTTCCCGCAATCCAGAATCCCACCTCAAATACCAGAATCCCCCCAAATACATCCACGATCACATGCTGCTTGATCAGCAGGGTCGAAGCAAAAACGCCCAAAGACATCAAGATCGTAACGATTTTGTAGGTGCGGTTTGAGTTTTTTAAGAGAAAGGCGGCACGAATACAAGCCCAGCTCTCCAGACAGTGAATGGACGGAAAAAGATTGACTGGGGCATCGATGGTGTAGATCAGCTGTACCAGACGGCTGCACAGATCGGTCCCTGTGATCTCCGGACGGATGAGTGTGGTTGGAAACAGCAGAAAAAAGAACAGACAGATTATTTTGGCGCAGATATTACCGATGGCAAAACGGTAGCACAGCTCCCGGCTGTTTCTGGCAATGAGAATATAATTTACGCCCCATTGTACAAATGCCAGAACATAAAAAAGCACAAAAGGAGCCACAAAGGGCAGGGCTTTGTCAAGGGAGGTCTCCCAGATGGAAAAGGTCAGAAAACGGCGCAGCTGACCAACCCCGGTATAGACGCAGGTATTGACCAGAAGAGCCATTCCCAGTGGGAGAATCGCATATTTTGGTATCAATGATTTAAGCCTGTTTTGCATGTCCGATCACCTCTCCCATTTTTACTGTGGTTTCTTTGCCTAATAGAGAAGGTTCCAAAAGGTCCTGACGGATCCGCACTTGATCCGGTTCGATCAACACAATGATCGTGGAGCCGCCGTATTGAAAAAATCCCTTTTCTTTGCCACGGACGGCGGTTCCTTCGCCTTCGTGATTGACAATACGTCCCACCAGCATAGCGCCTACCTCCATCTGGGTAACAGTACCGAAATGAGAGGTCCGGATCAGGGTATATTCCCGGCTGTTTTCCGTGAAAACCGGCACCTGTTCCAGCGCAACAGGGCGTACCGTGTGGAGTATGCCGGGGATGAAAAAGTTTTTGCTTTTGGTGCCGGAGTCCACATAGCAGTAGCGGTGATAATGATCCACACAAAGGCGAAAGACCAGACAGTATCCTCCATGATAGCGGGTTGCCAGCTTCTTGCTGTGAAGCAGGGACGGTAACGTATAATGGCTCTGTTTGATGGGCAGAACCGTGTCTCCCTGAACCGGCCAGACAGATAAAAGACCGTCGCACGGAGCGATCAGATGCTTCGGCTCCCGGTCAATAGGACGAAGTTCCTCCCGGATCCTTCGGGAGAAGAAATCGTTAAAGCTATGCACATTGTCCATTTCATAGTCCGAAAGCTTAATACGGTTATGGCGGGCAAAGGGTCTGACCAGAAAATGGGACAGACTGGAATCCAGAAAGGCACCACAGGCTCGGGATAATGCCGGAGCAGTCAGGGTCTTTAGAAGCAGTCTGCCCGGTGTCGTATGATAAAGAAAATGAAGTGTGTCCATAATATCCCTCCATTTCTGAGAAATTTGCTGCGAAGATGTGAAGCAGGATTCGCGAATGAGGATCTCACTTCTGCTCTTAGAGTTATTTGATTTTGCGTCAATGACTAATGTCTCAGCCACAACAGTTTTAAGATCAGAATAACAAATTCCACGGCACCAAATCCGATCAACAGGGCAATTCCGCGATTCTGCGGCTTCTTGATCTGTATCCTGGACAGGAAAAATAGTCCTGTCAGGATCATCACTCCGAAGTAAAGGAGTGTCAGATCGGCGCGAAGCAGAAGGTGGAACAGAAGTACGGCCGGAAAGATCAGGGCTGCAGATGTCACGGGAAGTCCAGTGTAGATCTTGGCACCTGTTTCATCCCGGTTCTGATCCTCCTCCTCCATGACATTGAAATATGCAAGGCGGATCATTGCCGCCAGCACATACAGTACAGCGATAAAGGTCAGGACGATCTGTGTGGATTTCTGATAATGTGTCAGCACATAACAGGTAAATCCGGAAAGTCCCGGCGTGCGGATAGCGTATCGGAGCATGGAAATCCCAATACAGGCAGGAAGCAGACCGAATGCAATCAGATCCGATAAAGAATCAATCTGAATACCGAAGTTTTTCATCTGGTCGGTGCGGTTCTTTTTGGTGCGGGCGACCTTTCCGTCAAAGGTATCACATAATCCCGAAAAAAGCAGAAAGAACATTCCCAGATAAGGGTGTCCTATTCCGTTCAGGCAAAGCATAATACCGGTTGCCCCCGACATCAGTGACAAGTAAGTAAGGACTACTGTGTAATCATAAAATCCAATCATTTTCATTTCTCCATTTTCATTTTTCTTTTGCGAAGTACAATATAACCTGCGATCAAAGTACAATATAACCTGCGATCACCGTGACCAGACTCACGAGAATGCAGACATAGAAAGAGAGTCCGCGGCTTAAGATCTCCAGCCGGAATGCCTCTTCTCTCGGCATAAGCCGGCAATAGCCCTTTAGCATCAGATAATCCGTGACTCCCATGCCTCCGGGGATCGGTACGCAGTTTGATCCCAGCACCACGTAGATCTGTGTAGCCAGCAGATGAGGCAGCTTGCGCAGGTCACCGTGCATGGCACCAAAGGAAAACAAGGTAACAATGATCTGGGACATCCTCTGCAGTACATTGAGAAGGTACACTTTCCATAACATTCTGCGTCCGCCAAGTACGGCATCAACACAATGGCTGTATTTTTCCAGTGAAGCGGAGAGTTTACGCTCAATGCGTCCGGCAAGCCGGTGGCAGTGAAGCCGGTGAAGTAATCCGGCAATACCGAGGCAGATGGACTTCATGAGTGCCTGCTTCCGGAGCAGCATATAAAACAATATGCCAAGTCCCGCCAGGATCACGCCTCCCGCCACGATCAGAATACGACAGGCAATGCTGAAATTCAGAAAGATCTTTGGAAAGATCAAAATGTCCACAAGGCCAATGCTGATGATCGCCAGTGTGTACATGATCAGGTTCAGCAGGAGAGCAGTCATAACTGCCGTTCCCGGAATGCCATCCTGTACCATAAAAAAAGCACTGGCAGGCTGGCCGCCGGAAGCGGAAGGGGTAATGGCAGAAAAATACACGTCTGCTGCAGAATAAATAAATCCCTGTGTCCGCTTCACGGGATATCCCATATGCCGTAGGATCACCCGCAGAGCATCTCCCTCAAACCAGATAAATCCAAGCATGCTGATACCGGCCGGTACGATGCCGCCCCAGGATGCCTCACGGAGACTGATGATCAGTTCATCCAGAGAAATACCGCTTCCCTTAAATACAGCATAGATGGTGATCAAAGCGAGAATCAAAGTGACAATAAAACAGATGATTTTATTTCTGTTTTTATGTATTATTTCTTTCATATATTAACGTTTGTGCAAA
>CADAKW010000050.1 GCA_902788645.1 uncultured Lachnospiraceae bacterium | reverse complement strand
TCCGCCTTGGTAAACAGCTTATACACATTCCCGCTTGCCTTGGTAAACTTCTCTTTTTCATGATCCTCACGCACATATGCCTTTACCACACGGATTGCAGACACATTTTCCTGTACGCTCTCATTGAGATCATCATATTTCTGAAATATGCTGTTAAAATACTTGGTGGTTCTTGTAAGAAGAACTGCCAGGATCGCACCTAAAAGCAGCACTGCGATTAAATACACCGTGGCAATCCTTGTATTTACCGCAAAAGACATTACCATAGCGCAGATCAGACTGAACGGTGCTCTCATGCACATGCGAAGCAGCATCTGATATGCATTCTGAATGTTGGTAACATCTGTGGTAAGCCGTGTGACAAGCCCCGCCGTACTAAACTTATCAATATTGGAAAAGCTGAAGGTCTGTATATTTTCATACATTGCTTTTCTCAGGTTTCTGGCAAAGCCTGTGGATGCCTTCGCACCATACTTTCCTCCCATAAAACCACTGAAAAGGCTAAAGCATGCCGCTGCCAACATCAGGGCACCCATCTTGTAAATATGTCCTGCATTTCCCACCGATACGCCATCGTCAATGATCGAAGCCATCATCAGTGGAATGATCGTCTCCATAATGACCTCCAGTATCATAAAGACCGGGGTCGCAATGGAAGCTTTTTTGTATTCCTTGATCTGCGACGCTAATGTTTTAAGCATAATCAGAAATCCCTCCTTTTCTTTTCTTCCTTCTGTCTCTCTGTACTGTCGTTGATATTGGTGGCAACTCTTCCAAGATACTCCTGAAACTGTGCCAGTTCCTTTGGCGTAAAACCTGCCGCCAGAATCTGTTCAAATTTTGCAATCTCTCCTTCTACCAAACGATGTATTTCCAGCACCTTCGGTGTCAGTGTCAGCTTTTTAAGCCTGGCATCATAGTCCACGGGAGAACGAACGATCAGGCCTTTCTGGACCATCTGATCTACTGCCTTTGACACGTTGGATCTGGTCATAGCAAGAGCACGTTCCACATCCTTCTGAAACACATCCTCCTGCTGATGATCCAGCATATAGTGAATGATCCAGCTGTCCATGCGGCTGAGCTTTTCTCCCGGCATTGCAGCAATGCGCTGGTCAACGCTTCTCCGGATCATATTGGAAACGCAGTTGATCTCCATCCCCAATGCTCCATCCTTCTTCATGGAATCCTCACTCCCTTCTGTGTGTACCAATATTCTCTCTTCCTCTATACTGTTGAAAAGTGAATTGTTTCCATTCTTATTATAGGACAAAAAAAGATAAAGTCAATAGACTTTATCTTTTTTTAATGATTATGAAATGTTAATCACAATTTATTATTTAGCAACGATATTTACGATTCGTCCCGGAACATAAATTTCCTTAATGATATTCTTGCCTTCCAGCTTATCTGCGATAGTCTCCTTTGCCTTTGCAAGTACATCGTCCTTCGCATCATCCTTGCCGATCTTCAAAGTTGCACGTGTCTTTCCGTTGACCTGAACAGCGAGCGATCTCCACGGTAGACTCTACTGTCTTTGCCTCGTCATACTCCGGCCATGTTGTCTCATAAACACGTCCCTCTCCTCCAATGATCTGCCACAGCTCCTCTGTGATATGCGGCGCAACCGGGTTGAGCAGAGTGATCAGAGTCTTGTACTCGCCCTTTGTTACAGCATTCTTCTTATAAAAGTCGTTGATCAGTGCCATCATAGCAGCAATCGCTGTATTGTATTTCAGACTTTCAAAGTCCTGACTTACCTTCTTGATGGTCTGATGCATCTTTGTCTCCATATCGGCAGAATAGCCTTCCTCGTCTGTCATAATGGTCTGCAGCTTCCATACACGCTCCAGGAAACGACGGCAGCCCTTTACACCGTCCTCGGACCATGATGCACTCAGATCAAAGGCACCGATAAACATCTCATAGGTACGCAGAGTGTCTGCACCATAAGCCTGTACAATATCATCCGGATTTACAACATTACCACGGGACTTACTCATCTTCTCACCGTTCTCACCAAGGATCATTCCGTGAGAGGTACGGCGCTGATATGGCTCCTTTGTCGGCACGATTCCCTGATCATACAGGAACTTATGCCAGAAACGGGAATAGAGCAGATGAAGTGTTGTATGCTCCATACCACCGTTATACCAGTCAACCGGCAGCCAGTATTTTAATGCTTCCTTGCTTGCCAGTGCCTCTGTATTATGAGGATCTGTATAACGTAGGAAATACCAGGAAGAACCTGCCCACTGAGGCATGGTATCAGTCTCTCTCTTTGCAGGACCGCCACAGCATGGACATGTGGTATTTACCCAGTCTGTCATAGCTGCCAGCGGAGATTCTCCGTTGTCTGTCGGCATGTAGCTGTCTACCTCCGGCAGAAGCAGTGGAAGCTCGCTCTCATCCAATGGCACATAGCCACACTTCTCGCAGTGTACGATCGGGATCGGCTCACCCCAGTATCTCTGTCTGGAGAATACCCAGTCACGGAGCTTGTAATTTACCTTACGGTTTCCAATGCCCTTCTCCTCCAGGAAATCTTTCATCTTTTCCTTTGCCTCGGTAACCTCAAGACCATCCAGGAACTCAGAATTGATCATCTTACCTGTTGCCACATCCGTAAATGCAGCTTCATTGATATCTACCGGACCTTCTTTTCCTTCAACTACCTGAATCATCGGCAGATCAAACTTCTTGGCAAACTCCCAGTCACGGGTATCATGTGCAGGTACTGCCATGATAGCACCGGTACCGTAAGACATCAGTACATAGTCCGAGATCCATACAGGAATCTCCTTGCCATTGACCGGATTGATCGCTGACATACCGCCAAGTACAACACCTGTCTTATCCTTTGCAAGCTCTGTACGCTCAAAGTCGGACTTTCTCGCTGCCATCTCACGGTATTTCTGGATCTCTTCCCAGTTGGTGATCTCGTCCTTATATTTATCGATCAGCGGATGCTCCGGAGAAATAACCATATAGGTTGCACCAAACAGTGTATCCGGACGTGTTGTATATACGCGGAGCTTTTCATCCTTATCCTTAAGTATAAAGTCTACCTCAGCACCCTCGGAACGGCCGATCCAGTTCTTCTGGGAAACCTTTACCTTCTCGATATAGTCCACATCATCGAGATCCTTAATGAGCTTGTCTGCATATTCCGTGATCTTTAACATCCACTCACTCTTTACCTTGCGGACAACAGGGGCACCGCAGCGCTCACAGACACCATTGACAACCTCCTCGTTGGCAAGACCAACCTTACATGAGGTACACCAGTTGATCGGCATTTCCTTCTTGTATGCCAGTCCGGCATTAAACAGCTTCAGGAAGATCCACTGTGTCCATTTATAATAATCCGGATCTGTTGTATTGATCTCACGATCCCAGTCAAAGGAATATCCCAGTGACTGAAGCTGTCCCTTAAAACGGGCAACATTATTCTTTGTTACAATCTTTGGGTGGATATGATTCTTGATCGCATAATTCTCTGTCGGCAGACCAAACGCATCCCATCCCATTGGGAACAATACATTATATCCCTGCATTCTTCTCTTACGGGAAACAATATCCAGAGCAGTATATGGTCTCGGATGTCCCACATGAAGTCCCTGACCGGAAGGATAAGGGAACTCTACCAATGCATAAAACTTCGGTTTGCTGTAGTCCTCGGAAACCTTAAATGCTTTCTCCTCCTCCCAGATTTTCTGCCATTTCTTTTCCACCGTATGGTGATTGTACATTTCTGCCATGATAATCCTCCAATTCTGCTAAAACTCAATCCTGTTGTATCATATCAGACCAGATAAAATCCGATCCAGCCAAGCAATACTGCGATCATACATCCGGCAGCCACGTCCTTCGGGAAATGAACTCCCGTGATAACTCTCAAGACTGCCAGTATCAGTCCACATACTGCTGTAAATATCCCCAGAGGCAGGTTAATATATAAAACTGCTGCCGCTATGATCATATTTGAAAACACATGACGGCTGGGAAAGGAATTTGCCCTGGTATCCTTCTGTAAAAGAGGGGTGAATCCGTATATTTCATAGGGACGCTTCGCTGCGATCAGCTTTCGCAGGATCGTCACTGCCACAAAACCTGCCGCCGGTATCAACAGAAAACGAAAGATTCTCTGATCCCTCTGCACCAGAAGCCACAAAGCCACCGCCATATAGATGACTGCAGTCACCGCCGTGATCGCCTTTACCAGCAGGCGCACCGCCGTGATCCCCATATTCCTTTCGGTCCATTCCATGCATTTCTGATAACTATTCTTCGTCATTTGTCCCGGTAATTCCTATGCAAAGCTCCTCTAACTGCTTTTCATCTACTCTGGACGGAGCCTCTGTCATCAGGCATGACGCATCCTTCACCTTCGGGAAGGCGATCACGTCACGGATACTGTCCTGTTTTGCCATCAGCATCACAAGACGATCCAGTCCGTAATCCAAGTGCCTCAAACATTCTCTCCTGAATATCATCCTGATGGATACGGATGGAACCTCCACCGATCTCGGTACCGTTCAATACGATATCATAAGCGCGGGCACGCACCTTGCCCGGCTCTGTCTCCAGAAGCTCCAGATCCTCCTCCATTGGCATGGTGAACGGATGATGCATTGCCACATAACGCTGCTCTTCCTCAGAATACTCGAACTGAGGGAATTCTGTTACCCAGAGGAAACGATATTCATTCTTGTCCAGAAGGTCTAACTGTCTTGCCAGCTCCAGACGAAGATTTCCTAACACATCATATACGACTATATTTTTGTCAGCCGCAAAGAGAAGAAGATCTCCCGGCTGTCCATCCATCTTTTCTACCAGCGCATGTAACTCGTCCTCTGTCATAAACTTGGCAAAGGATGACTTGTATGTGCCGTCCTCGTTGATACAAAGATAAGCAAGACCCTTTGCACCGAAATCCTTTGCAAATTTCACCAATGCATCGATCTTCTTACGAGGCATGCCGCCCTGTCCCTTTGCATTGATACCACGGACAGATCCGCCATTTTCCAAAGCTCCGGTAAATACACCAAAGCCGCAGCCCTTTACAACATCAGATACATCATTAAGCTCCATGCCAAAACGAAGATCCGGCTTGTCGCTTCCGAAACGGTCCATTGCCTCCTGCCATGTCATTCTCTGGATCGGCAGTTCAATATCAATATCCAGTATCTCTTTAAAAAGCTTCTGAAGCAGACGCTCGTTGACATCCATCACGTCATCCTCGTCCACAAAGGAAAGCTCCATATCGATCTGCGTAAACTCCGGCTGTCTGTCTGCACGAAGATCCTCATCACGGAAGCATCTTGCCAGCTGGAAATAACGGTCATAACCGGAGCACATCAACAGCTGCTTGAAAAGCTGTGGTGACTGCGGCAGTGCATAAAAGCATCCCGGATGCACACGGCTTGGCACCAGATAATCTCTTGCTCCCTCCGGTGTACTCTTATTGAGCATCGGAGTCTCAATCTCCAGAAAGCCCTCATCTGCCAGAAACTGTCTGGTCAGTGTCGCGATCTTACTTCTCATAATGAGATTTCTCTGGAGATCCGGGCGACGAAGATCCAGATAACGGTATTTCAGACGAAGATCCTCTTTTGTCTTGATATCCTCCTCAATCGGAAATGGAGGTGTCTGTGCCTCAGAAAGCACACGAAGCTGTGTTGCTACGACCTCGATCGCACCGGTAGGAAGGTTCTTATTGATGCCACCCTCTCTTGCCACAACAGTGCCCACAACGGCAATCACAAACTCACTGCGAAGCTTATATGCCTTATCAAACAGCTCCTGTCCCAGTTTTTCCTCCTGAAAATTGATCTGAAGAAGTCCGCTGCGGTCGCGGAGATCCACAAAGATCAAGCCACCGGTGTTACGGGCCTTCTGCACCCATCCCATCACGGTAACCTCCTGTCCGATATTTTTCTCACTCAATTCGGCACAGCGACAGGTACGCTTTAAGCCTCTCATTGATTCTGCCATGATAATCCTCCATTGCTTGATATATTTGTAACTTTATAAACATTCTCTGATGATCTTTACAGACCATACCGTATAAGATAATACACCGAAACCCCGAAACATGCAAGCCACGGTTGTAATTAGCCCTTATTTTTCTTTATTAGGAAAGTCGTATCCGGAATTTATCCTTTTTATTTCACAAATCCCCTATAAATTCTCTGCTTCTTTCACAAACAGCGGCAGATGCTCCTTTTGTAATGTGGAAATAACCGTACAGAGTGCACGAAGCTTTTCCCCGGCTTCATTGTGCAAAACCCTCTGAAATGCCAGAAATATCTTCATATCATAATCCTCTGCCTCATCGATCATGATCTCCATGGCCGCCGACCGGTCAAAGGCCCGCCGGTAACTGCGGTCTGTAGTCAGGGCACAATATACATCACAGATCCGCAGGATCCTTGCCATCCAAGGGATCTGCTGCCCCCGAAGATTTTCCGGATACCCTGTGCCATCCACATTTTCATGGTGATAAAACACTGCTTCCGTGATCCTCTCCGGATATCCCTCCTGCCTGAGCATCTCACAGCTGTGGGTCGGATGCATCCGCACGGTTTTCATACGCTCAATGGTCAAAGTCTCTCTCTTTCCTGCTGCCTCCATATGCTTTGACACCCAAAGCTTTCCTATATCATGTAAGAGTCCTGCCACGGCAATATCCCTGCAAAACTCTTCATCCTCTCCAAGCTCCCTTGCCACCTCCTGTGCAAGATTGCTTACCTTCACCCCATGGCTCATCTCGACGTAAAGATACTCTCTCATCCGGCTGCTGAGGGAATTGCTTCCCATCACAAGCTGTTCCAGATAATCCTCTTCCATGTTCTTAATCCCCCATACCATGTTCTTGTTTTCGCTGCAGCATCTCATCAATACGGGATATATAATCCGTGACACTCTTCACATTTTCCACCCTGCTGACGATATGACGCTGTCTGTCATAGCATTTTGTGCTTGCTCCCGCCCCAAGAGCGGCAATACTCTGCATTTCCTCCATGATCAGAATATTGTAAAGACATTCTTTTCCTTCTCTGGCAAAGCCAATATTCTCCTGACCGGAGCTGCCCGCATACCCTGCCGTATTTTTCTGACGGTACATATAATAAGGCTGATATCCATTTTCTGCTGCAAACGCTGAGCCCAGTTCCATCATCTGCTCCATGCGGCGGGCCCGTTCCTCCTCCGGCACGGCTCCCTCATCCAGCAGACGGCGCAGTCTGGAAGCACGTTTTACCACCAGCGAATGGATCGTAATGCTGTCGGGATCCAGCGCTTTGATCTGCTCCAGTGTATCTTCAAAATCCTCCGGCGTCTCCCCCGGAAGACCAATGATCAGATCCATATTAATATTTTCAAATCCACATTCTCTGGCAAGAGCAAAGACTTCCTTTGTCTGCTCCACGGTATGATGCCTGCCAATGCTCTGCAGCGTCTTGTCCTGCATAGTCTGTGGATTGACTGAGATCCTCTCCACGCCAAACTGACGCAGCACCATCAGCTTCTCCCTTGTAATACTGTCCGGTCTTCCGGCCTCCACCGTGATCTCTGCTGCCTCTTTCACCGGAAAGCTTTCATACAGACACTGTAACAGCTCCTCCATCTGTGCCGCCGACAAAGTAGTCGGGGTTCCTCCTCCGATATAAACAGATGTCAGACGTTTCCCCTCCTGCAGTCCGGCACAAAAGCGGATCTCCTTCTTCAACGCCTCCAGATAATCCGGAATCAATGACTGAAACTGCTCCAGCGGATACGACGGAAAAGAACAGTAAAGACAGTTGGACGGGCAAAACGGTATACCGATATACAAGCTGTACCCCTTGTCATACTCTGCCTTTTGCAAAAGCTTTGCTTCCCGGACGGCAATATCCAGACAAAGCTCTGCCTTTTCCTCACTGCAGCAATATTCCTCTTCCATACTACGCCGCACCTGTTCCAGAGGTTCCCCCTCCAGCAGACGGTTCATGGGAATCTTAGTAGGGCGCACTCCTGTCATGGTTCCCCATACGGGAATACTCCGCTGTATCCCCTCCGGCAGCTCCGCCTCGTCAATGCTGCTGTATAATTCAAATAAAAGTTTTTTTAGTTTATTCTTATAAGATGTCCGGTAAGGATGTGTGGTCTTGTCCACATGCTTGTGAAAGTCCTGCTCTCCACTGACGGAAACACTCCTGCGGTGCAGATGACCTTTCAAAAGCAGCCATCCCCCAATCTCATATTGTCCCAGCGACACACCGGTCAACATAGATATGTCTTCCTCTGCCTCACGTTCCGCCAGCTCAGATAGCGCGGCATCCGTCTGATCCTGCTGTATGATCACCCGGTTATGCTCTCCCGGGAAAAATCCTGTCACCAATGCCTGAAGCTCATAATCAAAGTCCCGTTCAGACAAAACGATATCTATCATTTGAATCCTCTTTTCTGCGTGATTTCCTGCAGTCAAACATAAAATTTATGATCACTGATCCATCAGCGGACTGCATACGGATTAAACATCTGCTCATCACGGATCGTTGTCATCATCCCATGTCCCGGATATACCCGGACTGCCTCCGGAAGCACCAGAAGCTTCTCCCGTACAGAGCGGATCAGCTCCCGGCTGCTGCCGGTAGGAAAATCCGTTCTGCCCACCGACTCCTGAAACAGCGTATCTCCGGAAAACAACATACACGCATTCGGAAAATAAAAGCACATACCGCCACTGGTATGTCCCGGCGTCAGGATGCATCGCATAGTTTCTCCCAGCATTTCCAGCTCCTGACCATCCTCAAGCCAGACATCCGCTTTCAGGCCCACACTGTCTCCCATCATGACAGAAACATTCTTCTGGGGATCTGCTAACAGCGCCTCCTCCTCTTTCGAAGCATAGATCTTTGTCTGAAACTTCTTACGAACCTCATCAGCTGCCGTAATATGATCAAAATGTCCATGGGTCAGTAAAATCCCTGTCACATGAAGCTGCTTCTTCTGCACATAGGCCTCGATCTTGTCCGCCTCATAGCCCGGATCAATGATCAGGCAGTCCTTGGTGTCCTCCCGGTGCAAAAAATAACAGTTGGTCTGTATCGGTCCTACGACCCGAAAATCACATTTTAATAAACTCATATTTATCCTCATTCTCTATCTTTATTTTAAGCTGTCATATCTCTCACTATTTTTAACTTTAAGCCATCCATTTTGAAGCTATCATATCTCTCACTTAACTAAGCACGGCTTCTCTCAATATCCGTCACACTAGGCACATTCCGCAGCTTTTTGATCAGCTCATTTAACGCCTCCACGCCGCGGATCGCAAAGCTGACATTGATGGTTGCAATGCCCTGCTTGCTCGTTCTGGTATTCATGGCCTTGACATCGATCTTATTCTCTGTGAGTACCCTTGTAATATCCATCAGAATACCCATACGGTCATACGCATAGATCACGATCTCTGCATCATAATCTTCATCCGCAGAACCCTGGGAATCCACGCTCCACTCTGCCTCGATGATCCTCTGCCGGTCTGCCTCAGACAGATTCATCATATTGACACAGTCGGTCCGGTGGATCGAAACGCCTCGTCCTCTCGTGACAAAACCGATGATCTCGTCTCCCGGTACCGGACTGCAGCACTTAGAAAAACGCACGGATACATCGGAAAGTCCAGCCACTACGATACCACTCTTAGATTTGACTGCTGCCGCCGGTCTGGACGCACCTGCATTTTCGGTACTCTTTGCCACAGCATCCAGGATCTCCTGATCCGTGGTATGCTTTGGATTCTTTTTGTCGTATGCATTCTGCAGACGGTTTACGATCTGTCCCTCTTTCAGACCACCATGTCCCAGCGCCGCCAGAACGGAATCCCAGTCACGGAAGCCGTATTTACGCATGCAGTAATCGGTATACTCCGTCTTGAGAAGATCTGACAAAACAACGCCCTGCGCCTTACAGTAATTGGCTAAAAGCTCCTTGCCCCGGACAATATTCTCCTCCTTAAACTGAGAACGGAACCACTGGTTGATCTTGTTTTTCGCCTGTGGACTCTTGACCAGAGCCAGCCAGTCACGGCTTGGTCCTCTGGAATTCTGCGAGGTCATGATCTCGACACGGTCACCGTTTTGTATCTTGTAATCGATCGGCACCAGATTTCCGTTGACTCTGGCTCCAACCATCTTGTTGCCCACAGCACTGTGTACCGCATAGGCAAAATCAATCGTGGTAGAACCAGCCGGAAGATTCTTGACATCTCCGTCCTTCGTAAAGCAGTATACATGATCAGAAAAAAGATCCAAATCACTCTTTAACAGACTTAAAAATTCTTTGTTATCCGACATATCCCGCTGCCATTCCAGAATACGACGCAGCCATGCCAGCTTCTCTTCCTCGTTATCTCTGTCCTTGCTTCCGTACTGATTCTCTTTATACTTCCAGTGGGCAGCGATACCATACTCTGCAGTACGGTGCATCTCGTAGGTACGGATCTGTATCTCAAACGGCTGTCCCATGGAACCGATCAGCGTCGTATGAAGAGACTGATAATTATTCGGCTTTGGCATAGAAATATAATCCTTAAAATGCCCCGGGATCGGCTTATAGATCTCATGGATCACACCTAATGCTGTATAACAGTCACGCTCTGTCTCCACAATAATTCGCACCGCGAAAAGATCATAGATCTGATCCAGTCTCTTATTCTGGGTAACCATTTTCTTGTATACGCTGAAATAATGCTTTGCCCTGCCATCAATGGTTGCCTTAATACCGGCCTCCTCAATATGATGGCTGACCTCATTGACGATCTTGCGGATCAGAATATCTCTCTGCTCCTTGCCATTGGCAATACTGGACACAAGCTGATTGTACATCTCCGGCTCCAGATACTTAAATGCCAGATCATCCAGCTCTACCTTAACCTTGGAAATTCCCAGCCTGTCTGCGATCGGTGCATAGATGTCCAGCGTCTCTCTTGACTTTTCCTTCTGCTTCTTTGGCGTCTGATACTGCATGGTACGCATATTATGAAGACGGTCTGCCAGCTTGATGAGAATAACACGGATATCCTTTGCCATGGCAAGGAACATCTTACGAAGATTCTCCGCCTGCACCTCTACCTTGTCCGCCACATAATCTAACTGTGTCAGCTTCGTGACGCCATCTACCAGAAGCGCAACCTCATCACCAAACTCTGCTGCCAGCTCCTCGCTGGTCATCACCGTGTCCTCCACCACATCATGAAGCATACCGGCTACGATCGTCTCTTTGTCCAGCTCCAGCTCTGCCAGAATAATACAGACACATACCGGATGAATAATATATGGCTCTCCTGACTTTCTAAGCTGTCCGTCATGCGCTTTATAAGCAATGCGGTATGCCTTTTCGATCATGGAGATATCATCCGATGGATGATACTGCCTGATCATTTTGATCAGCTTTTCATACAATACCTGAGGCTCTGTAAAGTCCTCCGGTATTGTGCTTGTAGCCAGTTCTCCGTTGTCAATTTTGATTTCAGGTCCGTTTTTATCCATATTGAGTCACTCCATTCTGCATCTGATTCTGTCAGTTTCTATCGTATCTTCCATCATGCTTTCTCTTTGATGCATTACGGCACCGTATAAGTCCATGCCGATTTTACCTGCCCCACCACTGTATCAATATTCCATCGCTTTTTACTTCTCGTAACGCTGTTTGGATCATTTAGCATCAGCTTTCCATCCTCCGTAAGTCCCGTCAGAACAATAAAATGTCCTGTGGTGGTAAAATCTCCGGGCTTCATGCTACAAATGACAGGCTGCTTCTTTTCCAACGCAGATTTCAGCGAATCTTTTCCAACTACTACAGACTCCGCCTTTAATCCCAGCTTTTTCGCTCCGGATGACATAAGCGACCATGCTGTTCCGGAAGCTACGGTACAATAATTATTTTCCACACTAAACTCGGCAATAGCGTCCGGCGATTTGGAGGTGTCCTTTAACAGTCCTGCTGCCACCATGGAAAGACATGTGGGACCACATCCGTTGATACCTATATTATCGTTGCCATATGTCAGATATCCCCAGCGGCTGTCCCACTGCTGGAAACGGGGGATCCCATTCTCTGCAGAGTCAAGCTCCTCCTGCGTCACACTTCCGGAGGGTTTGATATCTGATTTATGCTTTGGATAGTTTTCCACAAAATCGAGGGCATCCGGATTGTTTGATGCCAGCTTTAACATACTTTCACTGTATTCATACAGATTTTGTAAAATATTATCTACCTGAGGATATTCTTTCCTCATTTTTTCCAGCTTGGCGGCATATTCCTCAAATCCCTCCGGTATAGAATAATCCGGCACCTTCTCTGTGGGCGCCACACTTGCCTCAACCTGCTTCTGATTCTTTGTGTCACCGCTTCCGGCATTTCTGACAGCACGGACTCCCAGACGGATCAGTCCTACCATCAACAGAAGGATCAGAACTCCTGCCGTTCCAACAACCACCCGTGCGATCATAATTTTGCGGCGGCGTTCTCTTCTGCGCTTCAGTCTGTGGAGATATCTCCGATATTCTCTCTCTTCCTCTTCCGTTCTTGGTCTGTCCATAGTATTCCCCCTTTTTCTTTACAACTCGCAGTCTATATCCATAAGCCGCCTCATCAGGGTCTCAAACTCCTGTTCACTGATCTTTTCATCCTCAAGCTGATCCGTGATCAGCTCTTCAATCTCATCCCAGCTGTACTGGCTCTTTCCCTGCTCCAGACGATCCAGTTCTTTGTCCCAATTCCGGTACTCTGACATACTATTCCTCCGTTCCTTCTATCACAAATATACTCATGTAACATAATATAATAATTTTCTATTTTCTGTCAATCTCCTGTTGCAGGCAGTTGTTGATCAGCTCCATGGTCCGCTTCGTTGAATCTCCGTCCAAAGCCCCCAGAAAAAGCTTACGGAACTGCCCCTTCGTCATGGAAAGCTCTGAGCTGCCGTCATCCTCGCCCGTAATCATCTTTTTTATCTCCTTTTCCAGCTCCTGCAGATCACCTGTGATCCTGCCCGGTGCAAAGGAAGCAAAATCAAAGTAAATATCACGTTTTGTCAGATATTCCTGCAGATCAAAGGTATAAAATAACATAGGTATCTCTAAAAGAGACGCCTCAAAAATAACAGAGCTGTAATCTGTGATCAGCAAAGACGTGATAAATAAAAGATCATTTATATTTTCTGATACTGACAGATCAAGGATCCTATTCTGATATTCCTGTGGAATCTCACATTTTTTCTTTACAAACGGATGATTTTTCAGAATCAAAATAGTATCATCCGGTAAACTGCTCATGATCTGTGCCACCGGAAACTTATCCCATGGATAATACGCCGTCTTATTTCCACTTCCACGAAATGTGGGAGCAAATAATATCACTTTTTTGTCCCGGCAGACTGGATATTGATCCAAAAGCTTTTTTCTGATCTCTGCGGCATATCCCTGATCAAAAAATATATCTGTCCTTGGCACTCCTATGGGATGTACCACCGGCTCATCTACTCCGAATGCCTCACTGTAAAACGGAACAACTCCTTCACTGCTTGCCAGAACCGCCGTATAGCTTCTATGATTTCTTGTGGACTGCTTCAAATGATCCACGATCCCAAGCTCGGAAAGACCAAACAGCTTAAACGCACCGCAGGCATGCCACATTTGAAGGATCTGCGTCTCTCTTCGTATGGATAGGGCATGAAGCTGTGGCACAAAATCCTCCAAAATGATCAGCTTCGCCGCCGCAGTCATCTCTGCACATGTTCTGATCTGACTTCTGGTAAGCTTATGGATCGGACATTCTGTCAAAAACTCCCGGTAAGGATATCCCGCCTTTTGAACCTCCGACCGGATGCGATCCAGATTACCTCCTGCCTCCAGTCTTCTCTCCGACAAAAATAAAATCCCTCTTGTCTCCGGATACTTCCGGCAGGCACGGTCATAACATTTCTTATAATAATTTGTCTTATATTCCCTGACACTGTATCCACATCCGGTCCAATCCTTCACAAGACCATGGGCATGATAAAATACCGCACTTTTCCCCTGTCGTCCGGCTGCTGCCGGATGAAGCCTATGAAGTCCATGTTGCGCAAGCACACCATCTATCAGCCATATTGGAAGCAGTATGGTACATATCCCATAAAAAAAAGTATTGGTCACCCTGCGCAAAAAAGATACCGGTGGACATACCTTATAAAACAATGTTCCGGGCAGCTCCAACAACGTGTCGGTATATGTCCATAAAGCCTCCTCTGTACAGAAAGCTGCCGACAAAGCTACATCCTCCTGCGCCGTAGGAAACTCCTCCCAAAAAACATACCGCAATTCCACAGAAACATGGGCTGTATATATCCTTCTGTCTCCCTCCTCTTTCTGATACTGGGCAGATACCGGAAAATATCTTTTACCGCAGGAAGCTTCAAATACCAGTGAGATCCTGAACTTTTCTGCCTGTATCTTCCGTGAAGCCTCACACTGCACATCAACATTTAATATATTGTGTTCCTCATCAACACAATATTGTTTTATCCCAACCATCATCCCTGTTTTCCTCCACACAGCATTATTATTAAATAACAGTGTATCATAAATGGCTGGTATTTCATAATCTTTTTGAAATACCAGCCATCTTGATGGTAAATAATATTGTAATCTTATTTCGTTAATTTTGTAACATAGCTGACCGGAAGAGCGCATATTCTGTCTACCCGCTGCTCCGCAGTGTAAAACGATACCGACTCAAATACAATGTAAATGCGGTTTCCACTGATCGTGATCTCCTCATTCATGGTTGGCACCTCAACTGTGCTTCGTACCTTCCCAAGAGAGATGATTCCTTTTGATGCTTTCTTCAGATTTGGTTTATATACATCCAGCTGATGCATATATCCACGTTTTTTCGGATCCGTCTGGCAGGATCTCGAAACAATGAGTCTGCCATTCCCCGAAAATGCAATTCCCTGAACCCGTGTCGGCATAGAGATCGTCTTTAACGGTGTCAGCTCCGGCTTAGATCCCTTCTTGGCAATCTTGTAGCTTACCAGATATCCCGGTTTCAGCTCATCATAAGAAGCAACCCATAAAAGTTTTTTGTAATAAGTAACCGTTGCTGCCTGCTGTGGCAGATTGACCTCCACACCATATGCGCTCAGCTCCAGATACGGATCCTGATTGTCAATCGCATCCTTTACTGCAGAGAATGGTACGCTTCTCAAAGTCTTTGCCTGTGTGATCCAGAGATTTTTTCCATCAAAGGCAATGCCGCCTGCATGGGACTTGTTTGGCAGAATGATCGTCGTCATAAGCTCCTTGTCCGCTTTAGACACTACATAAACGACAGAATTCTCTATCCCCTGGCTGTCATATGCCGTAATAAAGAAATATGATTTTGCCACTGTGATTCCCTGTGGTATCATGGTTGCACAACCAAACTCTGCCACATTTGTGAGCGACATTCCCGGTATTGGAAAACTCTTTGCATAGTCCAGTTTCTTTGCAAAATTCTTATTCTTTTTGCAAGCTGCTGACTTTTTAAAGGTTGATGTTGTTTTAAATAATTTTGCCTCTGTACTTGTAGCATTGACCTCTGCCGCCATCGCTGTTTTTTCTTCTGATGTCTTGCTTTCATAAACAACACCATTGTAAGAACGATATGCTGTAACATAATATTTATAGGACTGACCATTCTCCAGATTTGTATGGATAAACTTCTTATTGGTCTTGCCCTCTAATGTTGCGAGCAGTACATACTGCTCTCCCTGCTTGATATATACATTATAACCCATCGCACCTGTGATGGCTGCCCAGGTTAATCTCACTCTCTGATTACCACCCTTGATCGCCACGGTTGGTGCCTTTGGCAGAGAACATGTAAAGATCGCCGGTGACTCCTCACCCACATTGTTTACTGTTCCGGCATACGCCACGATCTTGTACTGATAAGTTTTACCGGCCTCCAGTGTCGTATCCTTATATTCCCCCACGGTAGATGTACCGATTTTTTTGAAATTGCCGCCTGTCCCTGCACGATAGATAATATAACCGGTTGCAGACGGAATATCCTGCCAGCGTAATACTACGCTTGTAGAAGTATTGTCTGATATCGTGAAAGTTTCTACCTTTTCAGGCTTTGTGTATACAACTGTTGTGACAACAAAATCACTTCGGCAGGCTGTATCATCATTGACCGCATAAATGGCCAGATAGCACTCTTCACCCGCCGGCAGGCCGCCAACACTGATACTGGAGCCACTGGTAGCTGTATAATATTCATATTTTTCCTGTGAAACATCATACTTATAAATATAATAACTTGTAGCATTTACAACCGGTGCCCACTGGTATGTGATGGAATATTTTGTAATCTCGGTTGCTGTCACCGGAGACATTACAATGCCCGGATCCACGGTAACTGCCGCTCCCGAAACAACGATCGTTGATGTATCCTGTGGTCCCGTTGCTGCTTTGACATTTTCCTTCTGCCACATACCTGTCGATGATACGACCTGCAGTGCCAATAGGATGACTGCCATGACAAAAGCCAACTGTTTGTGATTTCTGATTTTTTCCATTTTATCCTCATTTCTGTACTGTATATTCTCCCATCCTCAGTCTGCCACAGTACAGGCAGCTGCGATCCGGCTTCTCAGCCTAATATTTTCAGGATCCGCCCGCAGGCATCCCCATTAATATTATCATATTGAAATTTGACAAAATTTTGTCTTTTTAGTAAATTATCACATTTTTTTTGCAGAATTTCATAAAACTCCTGCTGTGTATGTGCAATTTCTCCCGGCATCATCTCTTCATAATCGAAATAAAAGCCTCTGTCATACTTCGGCAGATCATAAGCAAATAATATAATAGTCTTATTTAACAATGCATACTCTACAACAGAGGATGAGTAATCTGTCACCAGCATATCTGATACCAGATACAGATCTGTAATATCATTATAGTTTGTCATGTTATAACAAAAACTATTCTCTATGATATTTTCCATCGGAAATTTAGGATGCATTCGAATAAAAATGACCCATTCCGGTCCTAAAATATCATGTACTCCGGAAATATCAAACTGTTCCAGAATATTTCTGTTTTCTTCCTCCGTCCGCCGAAAGGTCGGCGCATAAAGAAGAATTTTTTTGTCCTTTAAAGACGGATATCTTTGATAAAACTGTTTCTTTCTTTGAGCCATCCTGTCCGCATCGAAATAAATATCCGTGATGGGAATCCCCACAGGATAAATATGTTCCTCCGGTACAGCAAAAGCCTCCTGATAAAAGGGCATCACCTGCTTTGACGTCACAAAAAGATGTGTGATCCTCTGATTGGCACGTCTTACAATCTCTGACACGGCAGGATCCTCCTCTGTCGAAAGACCAAACCGCTTAAATGCCCCTGCTCCATGCCACAGCTGTACAAACTGCGTCTGTCTCTTCTCTGTTTTCATGTAGCAAAGAGGCAGAAAATTGTCATTCATAAACACCTTTTCCGCTGTTGCCATGTGATATGGAAAGATCACAAAAAACAATACCATATCCCCGATCAGTTTCCCTATGGTCTTACGTTTTCCGCTATCCGGTTCACGAAACAGATCCCGTTTCACAAGTACTTTGATCGTATATCCCTCTCTGTGCCGTAATGCTTCACTGATTTCCCCGAGATTCCCATTCAGACCGTGATTATGGCCATTCCATAAGACAATCTTCCCCCGCTTCACATTACAAAACAAGCTGCATATATTATATATACATGCAAAAAATAAATATCCAATTACTTTCATAGTATCTCTTCTTTTCCTAATGTTGAACAAATCCATTTTGTATTATATCAAATATCCGCCTTTATTACCACAAGGAAATAAAAGAGCTCTGTATAATAACATGTTTGAGATAAATGCATAAATTATTTATAGCAGATAATTTGCGAATCAGGAGGTACAATATGCAGCATGTCGCAGCACTGATCCACCTAAATGCCGCACGCAGCCTGAATCTCACCGGAAAAGGCGTCGGCATCGCGATTTTTGATACAGGTATCGGCAGGCACCCTGACCTTACACTATATGATTCCAGACTCCGCGCCTTTGTGGACACTGTAAATCACAGAAAAAATTATTATGATGACAACGGACACGGAACCCATATCTCCGGTATCATTGCCGGAAACGGATATGCAAGTCACGGTAAATATGAGGGAATAGCGCCAAATTGCCATTTTGTAATGATCAAGGTACTAAATCAAAAGGGAGAAGGGAATATTGAAGACGTTCTCACCGGTATTCGCTGGCTCCTTGCCCATTATAAAGAATACAATATCCGCATCGTAAACATTTCCGTTGGCAGCAGCCGGGGCAAACATTTTGACGAAGCCTCTCCTCTTGTCCGCGGAGTGGAAGCCCTATGGGAAGAAGGGCTGGTGGTCCTGACTGCGGCCGGCAACCATGGACCGGGTCCCCATACCATTGGCGCTCCCGGCAACAGCCGCAAGATCATTACGGTTGGCGCCTCCGATGTGATGCAGACAGGAAACGGCCGGGATTATTCCGGACGTGGTCCCACAGAGAGCTGTATTAAAAAACCGGATATTGTTGCTCCCGGTTCCAATATCACAAGCTGTCAGCCGATCCAGACATTTTCTCCCGGTTTATATGGCCATGCTTACGACACCATCTCTATGGAAAAATTGTATCACAGCCGCAGTGGCACCTCTATGTCAACTCCTGTTGCCAGTGGCTGTATTGCCCTGCTTTTACAGCAGCGTCCTTATCTTTCCAACCGCGAAGTGAAGATCCTGCTGAAAAAAACAGCAGTCGATCTCGGATACGACCACTCCCGCCAGGGTTGGGGAATGATCCGTCTGGACCGACTGCTGTATATGTGATCAACAAACCATTTTTTATTGAAGAAAACTGTCAACTGCCTGCAAAAACTCTCCCATCTGATTTTTGGAAAGCTGGGCGTCTGCTCCCAGCATTTCCCCTTTGCGGCGCATATCTTCATTGATCAAAGATGAAAAGATGATCACAGGTATATCCCTCAGCTCCGGATCCTCTTTCATCAATTTTAACAGACGATGACCATCCATCTGTGGCATTTCAATGTCTGTTATAACACACTTGACCCGCTGCTGCAGTGTGCCCTCTTTTTTATATTGCTGCAAAAGATTCCATAACTCCAATCCATTATTCATCGGAATCACATTGGTATATCCTGCCTTTGTCAACCCATCATAGATCAACATACTAAGCAGATGAGAATCTTCAGCAAACAAAATCGGTGAGTGATTCTCCTTACGCTCTCCCATATGTCCCATATCCGACATGCTCATACCGACTTCCGGTGCAATCTCTGCTACAATCGCCTCAAAATCCAGGATCAGAACAAGCTTGCCATCCAGATTTACAATTCCGGTGATCATACTCTTGGATGAATTGCATATCATACTATCCGGCTGAATGATCTGTCCCCAGTTTACTCTATGTATACCTACCACTCCATGAACATGAAAGCCTGTACTCACCATATTGAAATTGGTAATAAGAAACATATCCTGTGTAGGCTCATCCATCTGTTCCTTCATCCCCAGGGCCCTTGCCAGATTCACTACAGTAATCGTCTCACCGCGCGTACTAAATGCTCCCTCCACATTGGCATGGCTGTTTGGTATCGGAGTCAACGGCTGGCATGATATGATCTCACGGATCTTTGCTACATTGATCCCATAATAATTTCCTGCCACCATAAATTCCAAAATCTCTAATTCATTTGTTCCACTTTCCAGTAAAATATTTGTATCCATAATCTGCCTCCCTCGCGCAAATTCCGTTCCATAAATTCTTAACTATAATTTTACAATAGCCCCCACTGTTTTTCAAGTAACTTTTGACTTATCCTGCCATATCCTTTAATATATGAAAGGGAAAATTGCATGTATCATTGCAAAATATACATACCGGAGGTAAATCCATGAATAATATTATCCTGATAGGCATGCCCGGCTGCGGTAAAAGCACTATCGGTGTTGTTCTGGCCAAAAGTCTTGGATATCGTTTTATCGATTCGGATCTGTTGATCCAGGAACGTGAGCATCGTCTCCTTCACGAAATAATCACACAGGATGGTTTAGAAGCTTTCAATCAAATAGAAAACCAGGTTAACGCATCTATTGAAACCTCTTCCTCTGTCATTGCAACAGGAGGCAGCGTCATCTATGGTCAGGAAGCAATGGAGCATTTAAAAGAAATCGGCACTGTCATCTATCTGCGTCTTCCGGAAAACCTGCTGTCCGAAAGACTGGGGGACTTGAATCAGCGGGGAGTATCCATAAAAGCCGGTCAGACGCTTCATTCCCTTTATGAGGAAAGAATCCCTCTCTATGAAAAATATGCAGATATTACCATTGACTGTGCAAAAAAAGAGATCAGAGACTGTGTTTATGAAATTACAAGCATAATTCAAAATGAAAATCAATAATTCCGATAGATTTATATCCGCTTAAATAACTCCAACACCAAATAATCTAATAACAAAAGGGCAAAACCGGCGTTTTGCCCTTGATTTCTACTGTGCTGCGAATGTTTTCCGGAAACTAAAAAACTCTTTTAGCAAACCTGCTAAAAGAGTCTATATATAGTACCTTCAAAACTGTATACCGATTATAACATCTTTCCGCTGCTTCTGCAACCAGCTTCCCGTTTCTTTTGGATAAGCCTTCGACCTATTAGTGACA
>CADAKW010000049.1 GCA_902788645.1 uncultured Lachnospiraceae bacterium | reverse complement strand
ATTCTTCGATGATCTGCAAAGAAAATGATTTCATTTTATTGAAACCCTTGCAGATATTATAACAGATAACGAGTGAAAAGTCAGCAAATTCATGGTTTTCAAGTTAATCAGCAGACACTAGCTAAAATTTATGTGCGAAGTTTGAGTTATAAACTTGTTTTTCACAATTACATGATATTTTGCTTTGCATGAACCATTAAAACATACAAAATGCACCTTGCATTTTTAATAATAGTATATGGATTTGTGTAAAAACTTTGAAGAAAAGCACATTTTGGCAGATATTAACATTGAAGAAAAGCACATTATGTGTTAAATGTGCTTTTAAAACAAAAAATATAGTATAACAGAAACTTATAACCCCCTACATTGATTCCGTTCTACATCAACTTATCCCTTACCATCATAAGTGTATAGCCCAATAGGTTTTGTCCTTTCCATTGATCCATATCTAATCTTTTCGGATCATGCATAGCTAGGCCAATCCCCCAAATACGGTCTCTTACTGCACATTCTGCCAAAACTGCGTTCCCCGTTGACAGTAACTTTTCTTTTAACTCTTCATTCTGAAAAAATTTTGCCATAAGTCCCTCATATACAATAATTTGACGTACACCATTCCATACATTATCGTTATATCCGGAAACACACCGTCCCCAGTCCTTAATTTTAGCGACATCATCTGTCTTTAATATTTCTGCTGCAACCACATCATCAGAAAAACAAATTGCTTTTTTGTGCATCATAAATTGCTCCATAGAAGAATAGCAAATTCCATTAACCGAAAAATCTGAATGAAACCAGTTGCTTAAATATCCATTTTCTTCGTCTGGATTATGAAAGCAGATAATATCCCCCTCTGACACATTACTTATAAAATCCTTATTATTTTCTAACCCTGCCATTTCCCTTTCCCTTTCCTCCCATATAATAATCTATTTTACAATCCATCCATATCCAGCTCAACAATCATCTGCCCCAGCTGTTTCTCCTTTAAAAGATAACACATATAAATCGGCAAATACATAACAGAACCTACTTTTTCGACATTTTGCCCCGTTTTTTATATACTATCAGTTCGCTTTTGCCCCGTTTTTCACATATTTATATACAATTATTGCCCCGTTTTCATAAATTCGACTTAAAATCTGCCCTGTCACCTCACATATATCATTAGCTTCAAAACATTTAGCCCAAAAAGAGGCGGTCTCCCGCCCCTTTTCGCCAGACCGTCTGATGTAGCCGCATACACCTTAGTCCACCACAACCCTGCAGTCTTTCTTAAAGCATGCAATTCCATACCGGATGAAATTTCTCATACCATCCTGCTTCAGCTTTGCAATATATCCTTTTTCTTCGATCTGCCTCATTGCTTCCTCACATGCTGCATCCATATCTCCGTCCTCGGCATATTTGAGTTCGATCACGATCCCGGTCCGGTTCGTCGGAACTTCGACCAATATATCGCTATAGCCGATTCCCGACTCTGCATTCGACTTGATCAGCCAGGTTGATTTATATCCCAGAAGTCCAAGCAAAATACCGTGATAAAAGTTTTCCTTTTTTTCTTTTGCCACTGCCGTATCCCGGATACTGATCGTATTCCAAAGATAATCGCCGAAGATCTGTTCTATCTTTTCCACATTTTTATTTACAAATGCATCACAAAGCTGCTCCAGAGTCTGTCCGTCTTTTCTCGACACATCAGAAAACCATTCTCTGATTTTTTTTACAAATAGATTCCTGACCTCCCGGTTTGGAATAACAAGGCGATATTTTCCACTTTCGGTTCGTCCCTTGTGGGTCAGATATCCCGTCGTAAAAAGAACACTCCAGAGATTTTCTATACTTTTGTCCAGCTCATCATATGTGAGTTCGGGAGTGACATCTTTTTCAATACTCTCCCCCGCGATCAGTCTCTCTATCTCATTTTTTGTCGAAACATCTGCCATATCTATGAATCTGCGCACCATGGCATTTCCGCTTGAATTGGACCAGAAATCCTGTGGAACGGCCTCCTGATCATATCGGAGCTGTTCCACATAATTAATCACATCCCACGGACAATAGATATCCGCATTTCCAAAACGATATCCATCGTACCATTCCTTTGTCTCTTCGAAATGCGAAGACAATTCATAATCATCCAGGATTTTTCGCACCTCCTGATCCGTAAATCCAAACTGCTCATCAAATCTGGAATCAAGGATCGACAACACCTTAAAGTTATTCAGCCCCGTAAAAATGCTTTCTTTAGAAATCCGAAGACAACCTGTCAAAACAGCAAACTGCAGACTGTCATTGGTCTTTAATGCCATCCCGAAAAGACCTCTGATCAACGAAACCATCTCCTGGTAGTAGCCATTCTGAAAGGCTTTGTCCAGAGGAACATCATATTCATCAATAAGGATCACGGTCTTTTCTCCGTAGTGCTGAAACAATAAATGCGACAGCAGCCGGAGACTTGATATCAGAACATTTTCATCCATGGAATATTTACCGTCTTGCAGTGCAATAACCGCCTTATACTGCTCCTTCTCGTTTTCCGATAATCTGTCACTGTCTCTCAAAAAGAAATAACGCTCCGCTTCTCTTCCGATCAGTTCCATGATGCGGTACTTTGCATTCTCATATTTTAATCCGTCTACATCCTTAAGGGAAAGAAATATCACCGGATATTTTCCCATATATTCGTCACAAAGCTCTTTGTTCCCGAAAATATATAAACCATCAAACAATGATGCATCAGCACCTGTCTCAAAAAAAGAACGCAGCATGCTCATATTGAGAGTCTTTCCAAAGCGACGGGGCCGTGTAAAAAGAGCTACTTTGCCACCGATCTCCACCAACTGTTCTATCAGCTTCGACTTATCAACATAATAATATCCACGTTTTCTTATTTCCTTAAAATCTTCAATTCCAGCCGGTAATTTTAAAGTGTTTGCCATAAAATCCTCATCCCTTCTTCCGCCCGCATTACTGCCATCTGCTTTTCACAAAAAATCCGCTATACTGTGCTTTCAAGTATAGCGGATTTCTAATAAAATTACAAATAAGATACAGGCGTCAAAAACTGCCAAAAACCTTACCCCTGATACTGTGACATATACAGATCATAATAAAGACCTCTACGCGCTAACAGCTCCTCGTGGCTGCCGGCCTCCATAATATTTCCATTATCCACGTACATAATGCGGTCTGCTCCCTGGATCGTTGACAAACGATGGGCAATGATAAAGGAGGTTCTGCCCTTAAGCAGCTCATCCAGTCCCTTTTGCAAAGCAATCTCCGTCTCGGTATCGATGCTGGAGGTTGCCTCGTCCAGGATCAGGATCGCCGGATCATTCAGAAGCGCCCTCGCAAAGGAAATCAACTGACGCTGTCCCACAGACAGACGGCTTCCACGCTCATTAACCTGTGTCTGATAGCCATCCTCCATCTGCATAATGAAATCATGCGCCCGCACAGTTTTGGCAGCACGGATAACCTCCTCATCGGTCGCCGTCTTATTACCATAACGGATATTGTCCATAATGGTTCCCGAGAAGATAAAGCTGTCCTGCATCATAACGCCCATCTGGGTACGCAGGGAATGAAGCGTCACCTTGGAAATATCCTGTCCGTCAATCCGGACACATCCACTGTCGGTATTGTAGAAACGGCTCAGGAGATTGACGATCGTGGTCTTACCGGCACCGGTTGGTCCCACAATAGCAATGGTCTGCCCCTGATCCACATGAAAGCTGACGTCCCTCAGGATCGGGATGCCGTCCTCATAACTGAAGGTAACGTGATCAAAATCTACTGAGCCCCTGATCTCCGGCATCTCTACTGCGTCCGGTGCATCCGTTACTTCGACCGGCTCATCAATGGTCTCAAAGATACGCTCCAGATAGGAGATTGCCGTGAGAACGCTGTTATAAAATCCGGCAATGGTATTGATCGGCTGCCAGAATCTGGAAATATATGCCGTAAACATCACAAGCACACCCACCGTCACACCGGACTTGCCGCCACCCAGAATGCATGACACACCCACCACATATACAAAGGATGTGGTGATCACGGAGATCAGATCCACCATAGGACTCATCATAAAATTATAATAAACTGCCTTCAGCCATGCTTTCCGGTAACTCATGCTCAGGGAATTAAAGATCTTGATATTTTCCTTCTCCCGGACAAATGCCTGGGTCACGCGGATACCGTTAATGCTCTCCGCAATATAGGCATTGAGATTGGACTGCTTATTGCTCTGGAGCTGCCAGCTGGCGCGCTGTTTTCTCTTTAATACCACCACATAAATGATCAGCACCGGCAGACCGCAAAGGCAGATCCATGTGAGCTTCGGACTGGTGCAGAACATAAAGATCAGAATAAAGATCAGGTTGCACAGATCCGTAATAGTATTCAGGATACCGTTGGACAACAGGTCACTGAGATTATTGACATAATTTACCACACGCACCTGGATCTTGCCATGAGGTCTCTCGTCATAATAGCTGAACGGAAGCTCCTGCAGATGGGCAAACAAGTCCTCGCGGATCTCGTGGATAATATCCTGTCCCACCTTTGTCATCTGATCGATCTTTAACCACATACAGATCACGGAATACAGCACGATCAGAAATGTGTAGAGCACCAGACGGATAATGCCGTTCATGTCCTTCTGGGGAATATATCGGTCCATTTCCAGCTGGACAAACTTCGGGATCAGCATGGTAAGTGCCGAAGAACTCAGCATCAGCACCATGATAAAAAACATCTTGCCAAGGTATGGTTTCACATACCCGCCCAGTCTCTTTAACTGGTTTATGTCGAAGTGGTCCTCTAAGGTTTCATCCACATCATATCGGTTTCTTGCCATTTATTTTCACATCCTTTCTGACTTATCCCGCCATTTCGGGATACTGATGATGATATACCGTCGCATAATATCCATTTTTAGCAAGCAGCTCGTCATGGGTTCCCTGCTCAATGATCCTGCCGTTATCCAGCACAAGGATCTTATCCGCATTTCGTATCGAAGAAATACGGTATGCGATAATAAACGTGGTACAGCTGTGATTGATATTGTCTAACTGCTTCTGAATATAGCTCTCCGTCTCCATATCCACCGCAGATGTTGTATCATCCAGCACAAGGATCGCCGGATCCTTCAAAAGAGCTCTCGCCAATGAAATACGCTGCTTCTGTCCTCCGGAAAGACCAACGCCCCGTTCTCCCACGATGGTATCGTACCCATCCGGCAGCTCTTTGATAAACAGGTTGGCATCTGCCATCTTAGCCACTTCCTTCACCCGTTCAAAGCTGCAGTCCGGCTGGCCGTATGCGATATTGCCCTCAATGGTGTCCGAAAAAAGGAACACGTCCTGCATGGCAATGCCGATATTATCACGAAGCTCATACATATCGTAATCCTTCACATTAATGCCATCCACCAGCACCTCACCGTCTGTAGCATCAAAGAAACGGCACAGCAGATTGATCACCGTAGATTTACCGGCACCGGTGGTACCGATAATGCCTACCGTCTGCCCCTTCTCCACCTGAAAATTGATATCCTGCAGAATATCCTCATCATCGGCCCGGTAAGAGACATCCTTAAACTCCACTCTGCCCTCCAGCTTTTTGTGCTTTGCCGGATGCGCCGGTTTCTTTATATCCGGCTCTGCAATATAGGTATTGTAAATCTTTTCTACAGATGTCGTAAATCTCTGTACATCGTTGATCCACCATCCTGCCATGCGCAGCGGCTGCATAAGCATCCAGAGATATCCGTTGATGGTGACGAAATTACCCATGGTAATCTCTCCCTTGATCACCATCCAGCCTCCCACCAGCATCAGAATGATGGTCAGCAGATTGGACAACAGCTCAAACAACGGAACATAACGGCGCCAGATCCTTGCGGCTCCCAGCTCTGCCTCACGGTAGCCGTCATTTTCCACCGCAAACTTCTCCATCTCGTAATCTTCCTTGGCAAACGCCTTGACCACACGGTTGCCGCTGATATTCTCCTGCACGTATGTATTCAGACTGGAGAATGCCTGACGGCACTTTCCAAACGCCGGGTGTACGTTTTTGGACTGGCTCCAGGTTGTCAGTGCTGTCAACGGCAGCACCGGCAGCATACACACAGCAAGCTTCCAGTCCGTCATAAAGATCATCAGCAGTGCAAAGACAAAATATAATATATTTTCATAAACAATATAAATAACATATGCCACAAAATGGCGGATCGCATCCATATCTCCGGTCTGGCGGCTCATGAGATCACCGGTGCGGTTCTTATTATAAAATGCAAAATCCTCCTGCAGAAGCTTGCGGTACACCTTATCACGCATACTGTACAACACGCCCTGAGAGCTTCCCTCAAAAAGCACCTGGGAAAAGAAACGGCAAAGCCCTTTAATAATGATCGTCCCCAGAAGAAGTGCGATCAAATACGGCAGCATCCCGGTCTGCCCGTCATTGATCACATCATCCACGATCATTCCTGAAATCACCGGATTAACCAGAGATGCCACGGCAAGGATCGTAACCAGCACAAGTCCCCAGAACATTTTCCACTTGTACTGCCGCAAAAAGCTGTAAAACCATTGCATTGGAGTCATTCTCAACTACCCCCTTTTTCATTTTCTTATGATTCTCTTTTTTCACACAAATTTATATTTCTTATGAAGTGAAAATTAGTGTAGCATGGTGCCTTTAAGTATGCTATAATGAATCTTGAAAAAAACTGAATAAATCTATTTTATAAACTAAGATTTTTTGTAACTTTTTTATGAACATATGCTGACAAATATGTAATTTACTTATTATAAGGAGTCCGAAAAATGGAACCAATAAATAAAAAAAATGTATTTTTTCAATATATTGACCGCCTCAACGCTCCTCTGGAGGTATTTATGCTCGAGGAAACGCCAACCAGCACCGGTGTCGGCCCCCACTGGCATTATTATCTGGAAATGCTCTATATCCTGAAGGGCGATCTGCAGGCGCAGTGCGACAACGATTTTTATACACTGCATCCCGGGGATCTGATCCTTTTCTATCCTCAGGCAGTCCACTCCATGCATCGTGCCCCGGAGTCGAAGGAAGACGTAGAGTATTTCGTCATTATGATCGACCTGAACTTTTTAAATATCACCAATGAGTACCGGACCCGCTTCTCCAAGCTGTTCCGGATCGCTTACCAGCAAAACCCGGATTATATCCATTTCCGCCGAAAGGAGCTTCAGGAGCTTCCCATTCTGCAGCTTCTGACTCACAGCCTGGAGGAAAAGCGGAAACATTCTTACGGCTACGATGTCCTGATCTGCTCCAATATTGCTTCTCTGCTGACCTACCTGATGCGCTGCCTGCAGAAAAAGGGCGTAGATACCGACACGATCATTACGGCACCGGATGACTGCGACGCTTCGATCTACTCTGTGTCCAAATATATCGAGCAGCATTGCGGCGAAGCCCTGCGGGTGCATGAGCTGGCACAGATGTGTGGCATGAGCTATTCTTATTTTGCCAAGCTCTTCCGGGAAACCTACAACCAGTCCTGCAAGGAATATATTGAATTTACACGGATCAATAAGGCGACCGACCTGCTCCTGTTTACCAATCAGGATCTGACCTACATCAGTCAGGAAACCGGCTTTGCCGACTGCAGCCACCTGATCCGCACCTTCAAGAAATGGAAAGGGATGACACCAAAGCAATGGAAAAAGAATCTTAAGTGACGAAAACTTCCCACACCAGGCAGATGAATGCGCCCATAACATTTCTTATATTTCATTACTTGAAATGTGATTTTTTCCTTTTAATTCTCTGGAATTACGGTGGCTGTGTCTGAAAATTGTCTTGTCGCCCTACGGTTTTCGAAAAATCTAATTGCTTTGCTGTTTCGATTTTTGATTAACACGTCTTCCCGTATTCGCCTCCGGGTGGGATTCAGGTGTTTCGTAAGGCACTTGCGCTCGCCACTACTTGCATCCTGTTTTGCAGGATGCTATGTAGTGCTGCGTAGCGCATTGTAGCGGAAGCGTGCCTGTCGAAATAGCTGCGCCCACCCAGGAGGCTCAGGCGTCCAGACATGTATTTATCGAAACATGCAAAGCAAAGATTTTTCAGAAAACCTAGCGATCTGCTTCAATTTTCAGATCACAGCCGCCCGGTTTCACATACTTACAAAAGCAAAAATCACAATTACATTTTCCTGACATAAGAAATGTTATGGGCGCACCAGACCGTTTCAGGCGGGAAGTTTTAGTAAATTAAAGAAAAAATAAGAAACTTTTTAGTTTTCAAGCAGTCATTTTATGGTATACTTGTTATCATGTGACATGGAAGGGTTCTTTCCCTATACGGAAAGGAGACACTATGAACTACTGGCATAATTTTACCGGTCATCTGAAAACGATCCTGCACCACAAAAATCTGGTCCGCCATTATTGTTTTAAGGCAGGACTTTACAAGCAGGGGATCATGCATGACTGGTCAAAATATTCTCCCACAGAGTTTATTCAGGGAGTAAAGTATTATCAGGGTGGAAAGCGCAGTCCCAATTACGGGGAGAAGATGGCAAAGGGATATTCCTCTGCCTGGCTTCATCATAAGGGACGCAACCGTCATCATTTCGAATACTGGATCGACATGGCGATCGATCCAAAGGAGGGCTTACAGGGCATGCCAATGCCTACCCGCTATGTGCTGGAGATGTTCTGCGACCGCATTGCAGCCAGCAGGAATTATAACCGCGACAATTATGATGACTCCTTTGCGCTTGCTTATTACGAGAAAAATAAAGACCACTATCCACTGCATCCGGAGGCACGGGCACTTTTGGAAAAGCTGCTCCATATGCTTGCCGAGGAGGGCGAGGACGCAACATTCGCCTATATCCGCAGGGAAGTGGACTGGAAACATTCACCCAAGCGGTAATACGATCCCCGAACCTCAGGAGGAGCACCGATGTTTCCAATCGAAAAGATATTATCTGCAGCCCAAATGCTGCAGGCTTTTGGAAAGGTATAGAATGATTATGAGCAAAAAGATCACTGATTTTTTACGAAAATATAAATATATGATCCTTGTATTATATTTTCCAATATATATGCTTTGGTTCAGCTGGCTGGAGCGCCGTCAGGCACCACATTTCACGATGATACACTGCAGACTGGATGATATGATCCCATTCTGCGAGTTATTTGCCATCCCTTATTTTTTGTGGTTCCTGTATGTAGTGATTTCTCTTGTTTTCTTATTTCTCCAGTCAAATCATATGTCTGATTTCTACCGGTGCAGTGCAGTCCTGATGTTAGGCATGACTACCTGCCTGATCATTTATACCATCTTTCCAAATGCCCAGCCGCTCCGCCCCGATGTTATGCCTAGAGATAATTTTCTGACACGCATCGTAGCAGGTCTTTATGAAGGGGACACACCGACCAATGTATGTCCAAGCATTCATGTTTACAATTCCATTGCAATCCACGTTGCACTGTTCCAGAGCTATGCCCTGCAAAATAAAAAAGGCTGGAAGACAGCCTCTCTGGTGCTCTGCATCCTGATCTGTCTTTCAACCATGTTTCTCAAACAGCACTCTGTCATAGATGTTGGCTGTGCTGTTCTGTTATATATTTTCTACTATATGGTCGTGTATCGTTCGGAGTTTTTCGCCCTGAAACGAAATGTTCCGGCGCATGCACCTTCAAAAACAAACTGTTAGTTGTTCGTAACCCACACTTTTCACACCAAATACAGAAATGCACCCATAATATTTCTTATGTCTAATTAATTAGAATGTGATTTTTGCCTTTTAAGTCTTTTGAATGCCGGGGCTGTGTCTGAAAATTGTCTTGTCGCCCTACGGTTTTCGAAAAATCTAATTGCTTTGCTGTTTCGATGTTCGATGAACGTGTCTTCCCGTACTCGCCTCAGGGTGGGATTCAGATGTTTCGAAGGGCACTTTCGCACTCGCTGGTGTTTACGCCACGTATTTTGTGGCGTTATGCACCATTGCGTAGTGCGACGTAGCGGAAGCGTGCCCACCGAAATAGCTGAGCCCACCCAAGAGGCTCGGTCGTCCAGCCACGTATTCATCGAAACATTGCAAAGCAAAGATTTTTCAGAAAACCTAGCGATCTGCGTCAATTTTCGGATCACAGCCTCCCGGTTTCATGTACTTACAGGAGCAAAAATCACAATCCAATTTCTCGGACATAAGAAATATTATGGGTGCTTCTTAATTTTCATATGAAAAGTGTGGGTTAGTCACAACGTCATTCAGTCGATCGGTGCACACGCATCCATTAACCATTCTGCTTCGTTACGGTCCAGATATGGAGAAATGGTTTCGTACACTTTTTCATGGTATGCATTGAGCAGCTCCTTATCCCGCACCGTCATCTGCTCGGGATCGATGGCATCCCGGTCAAACGGAGCCATAGTGAGCGTCTCAAAACCGAAGAATTCTCCAAATTCATTTTTCTCCTTCTCCACACAGAGGATCAGATTCTCCAGACGGATTCCAAATTTTCCTTCCAGATAAACGCCCGGTTCGTCCGAGGTGATCATGCCCGGCTGCATCTCCACATTGCCGTCCGGCTGTGCCACAATGCGATAGCGGATAGCGTTCGGTCCTTCATGGACATTAAGCAGGCATCCGACGCCGTGGCCTGTACCGTGGTTAAAATCGCATCCCATATCCCATAGAGGCTGTCTCGCCAATATATCAAGAGCTACACCGCTGCAGCCCTTCTTGAACTTTGCCGCTGCCAGACGCAGATTTCCACAAAGCACCGCCGTATAATATTTTTTCTCTTCCGGCGTTGCCTGCTGCCCCAGCAGAATGGTTCGGGTAACATCCGTGGTTCCCTGCAGATAATGACCACCGGTATCCAGAAGAAGAAATCCTTCTGCCAGCAGTCTTGCATCGGTCTCCTCCGTAGCACTGTAATGAACAATGGCGCCGTGTGGACCATACGCTGCGATCGGGTCAAAGCTTGGCCCCAGATAATCTCCGACACTCCCCCGGAATGCTTCCAGCTGCGCTGCAACCATACGCTCCGTCAACGGCATTTTCTGAATATTCTGCTTCAGCCAGTAGATAAAACGCGTCAGTGCCACACCGTCCTTAATGTGTGCTACCTTTTCTCCCGCAATCTCAGCAGGATTTTTTATCGCTTTCATCATATTGACCGGATTCACGACACCCAGGATCTTGGCATACTGAGGTATCACGCTTGCCAGCCGGTAATTAGCCACATGCATGTCCATGGCCACGCGGCTGCCTTCCTTCACCCCGGCCAGATAATCATAAATCTCCTCATAGTCCCGCAGGATCACACTGTCCCTCGCAAGCTCCTGCCGCAGTCTTGAGCTGAATGCGCTCTTATGTGCAAACAGAAATCTCTCCAGTGGTTTGATCACTAAATATCCCAACACCACCGGGCAGCAATGGATATCCTCTCCGCGGAAATTTAAAAGCCACGCAATATCATCTAACGATGTAACCACCAGCATGTCCGCCCGTTTCTTTTCCAGCCATTTACAGACAGCATCCAGCTTCTCCCCACGGCTCACTCCCGTAAACTGTGATGCAAGACTGTACGCAGGCTTTGCTTCGATCGCCGGACGATCCGGCCATACCATTCCCACCAGATCGTAATCTGCGATCAGACGAGCCCCCTTACTTTCCACGATCTTTTTGAGCTGCAGGGCATAAAACGCATCCACCATGCGCCCGTCAAATCCAAGGCACTGTCCCGGCTGAATGTGCTGTGCAATATATTCAAAAATCTTTGGCACACCCGGTTCTCCCATCCGGAATAATGTGATCCCGCTGCCTGCAAGCTGCTGCTCGGCCTGAAGAAAATACCTGCCATCGGTCCACAGACCTGTCTCTGTCTGACTCACCAGCATATTCCCCGCAGAGCCCGTAAAACCGGACATATATTCCCGACATTTGAAATAATCTGCCACATACTCCGATCCGTGAAAATCATTGGTCGGAATATAATAATAGTCAATTCCGTACTGCTGCATCAGATTTTTTAATAATGCTACTCTTTCCACTACCTTCATCTGTCTTATCCCACCTTTCAAAACATCTATATTTTACAAACTTAATTTTTATCCTGTCCCTCAGCCCTTATCTCATCCCTTGACTTTTCTAAGACTTACTCGTTCCGGCTCTTCCCATCCCGGTTTCATTTTCTGCGTCATTCTGCTCTACATACTTTTCAGAATATTGCTCAGCTCGGCAAACTGCTCCAGCGACAATGCTTCGCCCCGGATCGTCTCGGAAAGACCCATCTGTCTCAGCGCCTCTGCCGTCTGCTGCTTTGTCACCGGCAGTCCGGCATCATTGCCAAGACCATTTTGCAGTGTTTTCCGTCTCTGATTGAAAGACGCACGGATCACCCGGAAGAAAAATTTTTCATCCACAACCTTTACCGGCGGCTCCTGATGACAGGTCAGCCGGATCACCGCGGAACCAACCTTCGGACGCGGCATAAAACAGTTTGGCGGCACATTGGCGGTAATCTCCGCCTCAGAATAATACTGCACTGCCAGAGACAATGCACCGTAATCCTTTGTCCCCGGACCAGCCTGCATACGCTCCGCCACTTCCTTCTGTACCATAACTGTCACACTTGCTAACGGTACATGGCTTTCAAAAAGTGCCATAATGATCGGCGTTGTTATATAGTATGGCAGGTTCGCCACCACCTTAATCGGCTTGCCGTCATTATATTCCTGTGCGATCTTTCCAATATCCAGTTTCAGAATATCCTCATTCACCACCGTAACATTATCATACTCCTTTAACGTATCGGCAAGGATCGGCAGGAGGTTTTTGTCGATCTCCACCGCCATCACTTTCCCTGCGTGCTCACAAAGATACTGGGTCATGGTTCCGATACCCGGACCGATCTCCAGTACAAAATCATCCTTCGTAATATTGGAAGATTCCACAATGCGCTCCAGCACATGGGTATCGATCAGAAAATTCTGACCAAACTTCTTCTGAAAATGAAAATCATATTTCTGTAAAATCTCTATGGTATTCTGCGGGTTTCCTAATGTTGCCATAACCGCTCCTTTCTATATGCGATACATTCTTTTTGCATTTTCCTCTGTGACGCGGATCACTTCTTCCCTGTCGATGCCCTTGATCTGAGCGATCGCATCCACCACATAGGTGAGCTGTCTGGAATCATTTCGCTTTCCACGGTTTGGCACCGGGGTCAGATACGGGCTGTCTGTCTCCAGCACAAGCTGCTCTAACGGAGCTTCTTTCACAACCTCCACAAGCTTCCTGCCGTTTTTGAAGGTAACAACACCACCGATGCCCAGATAAAATCCCTTTTCCAGATAAATTCTGGCTGTCTCCACCGTATAGGAAAAGCAGTGGATCACGCCCCCCTGGCTCCAGTCACAATGCTCCTCCATGATCTGCAGGGTATCCTGTGCGGCATCCCGGCTGTGAATGATCACCGGCATTTTTGTCTCCTTTGCCGCCTCCAGCTGCCGGATAAACCATTTCTTTTGAAGCTCTCTGCCCGGCTCATCATAATAATAGTCCAGACCAATCTCTCCTATGGCCACAACCTTCGGCTCCCCGGTAAGCTCCTTCAGCCATTCTATGGTCTCATCTGTCATTTCCGGCACTCCGTCGGGATGAACTCCCACGGCTCCGTATACAAAATCATATTTCCGGCTTAATGCCACGGCATCTTTTGTGGACTCGATACTCGCTCCCACCTCCACAACATTGCCAACGCCTGCATCGTGCAGGGAAGCCAGCAGCACCTCCCGGTCCTCTGCAAACCGGTCATCCATATAATGTGCATGTGTATCAAAAATCATTTTATTCACCATATCTTTCCAAGCCAAATAATTCCCTGAAGGCAACAGGGCATGACTTAACATTTTCCGCAAAATTAAAATCCCCAATGTCTGCAATCTATCATACCACAGATCATCGGGGACGTCATCGTTAATTTTAATCCCTAATTAAACAAACAGGAAAAATATCAGTGTATCAATAAGAAATACCGGGATCAGGCAGCTGACGGACCATGCCATATATCCAAAGAAGGAAGGCATCTTGATTCCGTTTTCCTCGGCAATGGAACGAACCATAAAGTTCGGTGCGTTACCAATGTAAGTATTCGCTCCCATAAATACGGCACCACAGGAGATTGCCATCAGGAAGATCTTTGGAATCGTTCCATCCAGTACCTTGACCATTGTGCCACCTGTCAAAGCGGAATGCACGGCTGTGGTGAAGAACACCAGGTAAGTCGGTGTATTGTCCAAAAAGCTGGACAGGAAACCTGTCATCCAGAAGAACTGCCATGGCTTCTCAATACCAAGCTCGCTTCCTCTTGCTTTGAGGATCAACAGAGCCGGGATCATTGTGATAAAAATACCAATGAAGAGAACTGCCACTTCCTGAATCGCATCCCATGTAAAGTGATTCTCCTCACGTACCTCTTTCTTGGTGGTGCGGAAAGAAAGGAATGCTGCTGCCAGAATCATTACCATTTCCAGGATCGAAGCATAGCTTAACTCAACCTCTCCGTAGAAATGGATACCCTTTGCAAAGAACGGTACCTGCTGTGGCAGTACACCACTCAAAATAACTGCTGCCACGATCACGATCATAAAGATAATGTTGTGAGCGCCTGCCAGATGAAGCTTCTTTTTCTCCTCACTTGTCTCCGGCTTGAGACCATCTGCCACATCCTTCTTGTATGCATTGTTATCAATGATAAAGAATAACAGAAGCAGGATTGCCACATTAAGTAACATAACTGGCAGAAGGTTTAAGCTCCAGAAGAAGCCGACACCGTTATTAAATCCCATCAAAAGAGGCGGATCACCAACAGGGGTCAGACAGCCGCCGATATTGGATACCAGGAAGATAAAGAAAATAACGATCTGTGCTTTACGCTGACGCCATTTATTGGCACGGATCAGCGGACGGATCATTACCATACTTGCTCCGGTGGTACCGATCCAGCCGGATAATGCGGTACCGATCAACAGCAAAAGTACATTGAACTTCGGGGTACCCACCAGATCACCCTCCAGCACGATATTACCTGCAACGCAGAACAATCCAAACAACAATACGATGAATCCAAGATAATCACCGATAATGGACTCTAAAACCTGCTCCCACGCTGTCCCTGCTCCGATAAATACAGCAAACGGAATCACAAATGCCAGTGACCAGAAGATAACCGCCGCCGGCTTCCATTTCTCCCACCATTCGCCTACTACAAGAGGACAAATTGCAATACATAACAGCATTCCAACAAACGGGATACAATATGTAAGTGACAATGTGCTGCCAACACTCTCTGCACCCTTTTCCGCCGCAAACGCTACGGAAGAATTCGCCATCAAAGCGCATAACGCCAAGGCTGCACCCCATACCGCAGATTTTAATTTTTTCATGATCTACGCCTCCATATTTCAAAATTGTGCAAAAAAACGCACGGCATAAAACTCATCTCATTTTCTACCGCGCACATTTTAACATATTAATTCACAAAAAAGCAACCATTTTTAATAGGGAGAAACATTTTGTTTTGTGCATAATGTCTATAAGTAGTTCTATTTAGAACTTTGATGGTTAAGCTTTTCATTTTCACTGAGACTCACCCGGAAAAACCGCTTCATTAACTGCACCTTATCAAAGGGGATCAGAGGGTACAAATAGTTGCGTCCGTTGATGGTCCGGGTGCACAACGGCGTCACGATGAGGATCACAGTACCCGCCAGAAATCCCCATAGTCCAAAGATTCCCGTGAGGATCAAAAGCTGTATACGCATAAATTTGATCGCATAGCCAAGCTCCATATTGCTCTGGCTGTAATTGGCAATCGCCACAAATGCCATATAAAGCATGATCTCAGAATTAAACCAGCCCGCCTTTACCGTGTAATCCCCAAACACAATGCCCGCAATAATACTTAACGGAGTATTCAGCATATTCGGCGTATTCACCGCCGCCATCCGAAGACCGTCGATCGCCACCTCCAGGATCAGAAGCTGCGCCACCGGCGGAATATACATGGGATCCTGTATCTTTATAAATTCAAAGGCATGGGGAACCCAGTCCTCGTGCCGCATCAGCAGGATAAAAACCGGGGTCAGAAAGATCGACACCACATTAATGATAAAACGGCTGAAACGCAGATATGTCCCTGTCACCGGAGGAAAATAATAATCATTGGCATCCTCTATGATCTCAAACAGGGAGGTGGGCAGAATCATCGCTGCCGAAGAATTGTCACACAGGATCACAATACTCCCCTCTAAGATACAAGCTGCTGTGGTGTCCGGCCGTTCCGAAAATTTAAATTTCGGGAAGGGATTCAGCCAGCCTTTTTTGAAAATACATTCTCCCAGACTCTCCTGGTTCATGGTGAGCGAATCCACATCGATCCCCCTCAGCCGCTTCATAAGCTCCCGCAGGACACCGGGATCAACGCGGTTTCGCATATAACAGACCGCCACATCTGTCTTAGAGCTCCTCCCGATATCCACCAGCGTAAAGGACAGCTCCGGATCTCTGATACGCCGTCTGATCAGTGCCATGTTGGGGATCAGAGACTCAATAAATCCATCCCTCGCTCCTCGAAGCACCTTATCCTTATCCGGCTCATCCACGCTGCGGCCGGGATATTCCCTGAAATCCAGTGCAAGAATAATATCATAGCCCTCCACCAGCAGACAGCTCATACCGGAAAGCACTGCTTTTACAAATGCCTCCTGATCTGCAAGCTTCATCAGATCCAGA
>CADAKW010000048.1 GCA_902788645.1 uncultured Lachnospiraceae bacterium | reverse complement strand
TTTACGCTCTCGACACCAAACAATGTCTTGGCATCAATGATACCGATACCGCGAAGTTCGATGAAATGACGGGTGATATCCGGTGCGCTTCCGATCAGGGAAGCATCACTGACTTTCTTGATCTCTACCACATCATCGGATACAAGACGATGGCCTCTGTGAATCAGCTCCAGCGCCACCTCTGACTTACCGATACCGCTCTCACCCATGATCAGAACACCTTCACCGAACAGATCAAGAAGAACACCGTGGACGCTGCAGCGCGGTGCAAGCTCTACGTTGAGCCAGCGGATCACTTCCGCCATAAATGCATTGGTCTCCTTTTTGGTACGAAGCAGCGGCACCTGATACTTGCTGGCAAGCCGGATCAGCTTCTCATCGATATGAAGATCACGGCAGAATACAATACACGGCGGCTTGGTATGGCGCTCACTGCCTGCCATGATGATCTCCATCATCTCCAGCGTATAGTCCAGTCCCTTCTGTTCCATATACGTATGCTCTACGTGCCCGATGATCTGGATACGTCCGGAGTCAAAGTAATCAAAAAAACCTGCCAGCTGCAATGCCGGACGGTTGACATCCGTCTGTACGATCTCGATCCGTGTAACATCTACATCCTTCGTTACATTTTCCAGTTCCATTTGCTCGATTAATTTTTCCAATGATACACTATATGTCTCTGCCATGCTACTCTCCTTTATTTTGTATGCTGTGCCCGCCGCTTTCCTTCTCCACCGGATGAAAAAACTCATATACCTTGCGGGCTGCCCCCATGTTCATTGTTTCTGTCTGCGCAAGCTCCTCTATGTCTGCGCTTCTGACTGCCTCAATGGAGCCAAACTGCTTCATCAATGCACGACGCCTTTTCTCGCCGATGCCCGGAATATCGTCCAGAATAGACTTAACCTGTACCTTACTGCGCAGGGAACGGTGATATTCGATTGCAAAGCGGTGCACCTCGTCCTGAATCCGGGTCATCAGGTGAAATCCCTCACTATTGACATTGATCGGGAGCTCCTCTCCCTGAAAATAAATGCCTCTGGTGCGATGCCTGTCATCCTTGACCATACCGCAGACCGGAATAGATAAATGAAGCCTCTGCAGCACTTCCTCTGCAATGTGCACCTGTCCCTTTCCACCATCCATCATGATCAGATCCGGATATCGGGTGAAGCTGCCATTTTCCTCGTCAAAGCCCTGCTCTTCCAGCTTCTTCTCCTCCGCCAGTCCATGCTCAAAACGTCTGGTGAGTACCTCTCTCATGCTGGCATAGTCGTCCGGTCCCTGTACGGTCCGGATCCGGAACTTGCGGTAATCGCTCCTGCGGGGACTTCCGTCTTCAAAAACCACCATGGATCCAACCGACTGAAATCCGCTGATATTGGAGATATCGTAGGACTCCACCCGGTGCACATCCGTCAGGCCGATCCAGGAACATATCTCCTGCATGGCTCCCGTGGTTCTCTCCTCCGCCCGCCGTATTTTCTGTACATCCTGCTCCAGTACCAGCATGGCGTTTTTGTGCGCCAGCTCTACCAGCCGTTCCTTCTGTCCCTTCTTGGGAACCAGGATCCGTACCTTGTCACCGCGGCGTTCACTGAGCCATCTGGCAATGACTTCCGCATCTTCTATCTCATATTCTAACATGAGTTCCTTGGGAATAAAAGGTGTTCCTGCATAAAACTGCTTCAAAAATGCCTGCAGGATCTCCTGTCTGGTGGAGCCGTCCACTCCCCCCAGATGAAAATGATCTCTTCCGATCATACGGCCTTCCCGGATAAAGAAAACTTGCACTACCGCCTCACTCTGATCCTTTGCCAGAGCGATAATGTCGCGGTCGAGACCGTCAAAGTCAGTGATCTTCTGGTGAACAGATGCCTTACGCACGCTTTCCATGAGATCCCTGTACTGCGCCGCCTCTTCAAACTGCATTGCCGCCGAGGCCGCCGCCATCTTTTCCTGAAGATACTGCAGCACCCCCGTATAATCTCCCTCCAGGATCTTTACCGCTTCTCTGAAATGCTCTTTATAATCCTCAGAGGATATATACCCCTGACACGGTGCATCACACTGACCAATATGATAATTCAGACACGGACGTTCCTTGCCGGTATCTCTGGGCAGTACCCGTCTGCAGCTTCGGATATGATAAATCTTCCGCAGAAGCTCCAGGGTATCCTTGGCCGCTCCCGCACTGGTATAAGGACCGAAATATTTGGACTTGTCCCTTTTTTCCTGTCTGGAAAAAACCAGTCTCGGATATGCTTCTCCCACCGTGGCCTTGATAAAAGGATAGCTTTTATCATCCTTGAGCATGGTGTTGTATTTCGGACGGTGCTCCTTGATCAGATTACTCTCCAGCACCAGTGCCTCCACCTCAGAATCTGTAATGATATACTCAAAATGATCGATCTGTGATATCATCTTTTCAATCTTGGGGGACACATTTCTGCTTGGTTGAAAATACTGACGCACTCTGTTTTTGAGGCTGATCGCCTTTCCAACATATATAATAGCATCCTTTGCATCGTGCATCAGATAAACCCCCGGTTTGCCCGGCAGCTTTTTCAATTCCTCCTCAATATTAAACACTTTTACTTTTTGACCTTTCCTTTTTTGACCCCGCTATAGGGACCATATACTTTCTTTTTGCCATTCAACTTATATGCACGCACTTTTACATAAAAAACACTGCCTTTAGAAAGATCTGTCAATGCCGCCCTGTGTCCTGCCAATGTAACAGAAGCAGCTCCCTTTGGAATCTTTTTGGTGGTAGCAAAGCGTACCTGATACCCCTTCGCTCCCTTGATGCTTTTCCAGGTAATGGTCAGTGTCTTTTTTTTGTTGTTCTTAACGGATACTCCCTGTACCTTCTGGGGAGCTGTAACCTTCTCTGTATTTTTATCCTTTGATTCCGCTTTTTCCGTAGCCTTTGGCTTTGCCGTTGCTTTCGGTGTCGTCGTAGGCTTTACCGTGGGTTTCACTGTCGCTGTGGGCTTTACTGTCGCCGTAGGCTTCGGAGTGCTCGTAGCCGGCTTCGACGTATCGATCACATGAGGGATCTGATTGCCGGAATCGTCTGTCAGATAAAGTACCGGACTGTCAATGTACCAGATGTAATTGGCCTCCTCGACACCGATGCTGGCAGAGGATATAGGGATCCTGCCTGCAAAAATACCGGCCGACGGATCCGCACAGTAAAATACGCCATCGGTATAATCCGTCACGAGGACCGCATGCTGCTGATCGGACTTCTGCTTGTATATCACGATCCCCTCCGGGTGCTCTCCCAATCTGGTGATCAGATCAGAAGCATTGCCGGAAAAATTGTCATGTGCCACGGTTACGCCGCCACAGGTGAAGTTCCACTTCAGGCCGGTTCCCTCGACCCATGCAGCGGAACGCATCATATCCGTGGTGATGGAAGCCCATGCATCATTGCCATTTATCATGGCTCCGCGCCGCACAAGCATCGTTGCCGCCACCAGGGTACACAGATTGCTGCCGGAGGGTTGTTTCAAAAACACCTCGCTCTGATTGATGTCGGCAAATGTTGCCGCCCAGACACTCCGGGCATTTATATTCCAGCCACTAAAGATCATGCAGACGGTCAATAATACCGCCAGGTACTTTTTGTTTGTTTTTTTCATAAGTATCTCCTCATTATCGTATTTTGAGGTAATTATAATTACAATTTAAGTCAAAAAAGAGTCGGGGCAATAAAATACCCCGACTTTCATTTTATCATATTTATCAACGGTTTACAAGGTGTCGGAAGGCTCCGCATCCTCTGCTTTTTCCGTTGTTTTTTCCTCTGCCTGCGGTGTCATAAACTTGCGGATGATCTCCACAATACCGTCCTCATCGTTGGATGATGTCACATAATCCGCCGTCTGCTTGACCTCTTTCTGGGCATTGCCCATGGCTACGCCCTTACCGGCATAACGCAACATCGGCAGATCGTTGAAACTGTCACCGACACAGATCACCTTTTCCCTGTTGATCTCCAGGAACTTCATGAGCTTATCAACCGCTACCGATTTATCGACAAACTTCGGCAGGATCTCTACATAGAAAGGATCGGAACGGAAAACATTGAGCTTGTCTCCGAAGCGCTCCTTCAATGTCTTTTCGACTTCTTTCATCTTGTCCGGCTCTCCGGAAAGCAGCAGCTTGTTGACCGGGAAGTCAATGGCACGTACCAGATCATTGACCTCACGAATGGTGATATCACAAGCCTTGGCATCAGCTTCAATGTAACGGTCTACACCATTGCCCGCCAGAAGCTCCTTGGCCTCATCATGATAAACCGTGATCCCCAGCTTAAGCTCCTTAGCCGCCTCATATACCGGCTTGATCATATCCTGATCCAGCGTCTGATTGTAAATACATTCTCCTGTCTTGCAATTAACTACCGTAGTACCATTGTATGCGATCACATAACCGCCAAACTGCTCCAGCTGTATGGCAGCGGCAGTCCTGCGGATCCCTGAAATAGAACGTCCGGAAGCGATCGCCACCGTCTTGCCTCTCTGCTGCAGCTCGATCAGCGCCTGACGTGTCGCCTCAGATACCTTCTTGTCAGAGCCAACCAGCGTACCGTCTACATCCAGAACAAGTGCATCGTACAGGTCTCCCTCCGGATCCTTGATGCCCTTTACCTGACGGAATATCTTCATAAACTCCTTGCCGGTGATGGTCTCGTGGGCGATCAAAAACTCCGCAAGCTTGTCCAGTGCTTCCCTGTCACCCCGCAGCAGCTCCTCTGCCTTGGCGTAACATTCCTTCAGGATGCGCATAACCTCCTGATCGATCTCTGCCTCTGTGGCATCGCCGCAATTTAACACGGCGCGGCCATCCAGATAACGGTTCTGGATCGACTCCAGTCCGATCAGCCCAAACTTTTCCGACATACCGTACTGTGTCACCATGGCTCTCGCCAGCTTGGTCGCCTGCTCAATATCATTGGAAGCACCTGTGGTGATGGAATCAAATACGATCTGCTCTGCCGCACGGCCTCCAAACAGAGTCGTGATACGGGTCAGTATCTCATCCTTACTCATAAGATACTTCTCCTCCTCCGGCACCTGCATCACATAACCGAGAGATCCCATGGTCCTCGGCACGATGGTAATCTTCTGAACCGGCTCGGAATGCTTCATAAGCGCTGTTACCAGAGCATGACCTGTCTCATGGTAAGCAACGATCTTTTTCTCCTCCTTGCCCAGGATGCGGTCTTTCTTCTCCTTACCGGCGATCACAACCTCGACCGCCTCAAACAGATCTGCCTGACAGACCGCTTTTCTGCCTGCCTTGACTGCCATGATGGCTGCCTCGTTGATCATATTGGCCAGATCGGAACCCACCGCACCGCTGGTTGCAAGGGCGATCTCATCAAAATCTACTGTCTCATCCATCAGGACATCCTTGGCATGTACCTTGAGAATATCCACACGTCCCTTGAGATCCGGCTTCTCCACGATCACGCGCCGGTCAAAACGTCCCGGACGGAGAAGTGCCTTGTCCAGTACCTCCGGACGGTTTGTGGCACCCAGGATCACAAGGCCCTTGGAGCTGTCAAAACCATCCATCTCGGAAAGGAGCTGATTGAGCGTCTGCTCACGCTCATCGTTGCCGCCGCCATACTGGCTGTCACGACTTTTACCAATGGCATCGATCTCATCAATAAAAATAATACATGGCGCCATTGCCTGTGCCTGCTTGAACAGATCTCTGACACGGGATGCACCGACACCCACGAACATCTCTACAAAATCGGAACCGGACAGGGAGAAAAACGGTACTCCCGCCTCGCCTGCCACTGCCTTTGCCAGCAGTGTCTTACCGGTACCCGGAGGTCCCACAAGAAGAGCTCCCTTTGGCAGTCTCGCACCAATCTCCGTATATTTGCCCGGATTGTTCAGGAAGTCTACCATCTCTGTAAGAGAATCCATAGCCTCCTCCTGACCTGCCACATCCTTAAAGGTTACACCCGTTTCCTTCTGGACATACATCTTGGCCGTACTCTTGCCAATGCCCATCATACCGCCGGAATTGCGCGACATCAGACGGAAGATCAGGAAAAGACCTCCCCACAACAAAAGCACCGGGAGCAGATAAGACATCAGCATATATATCATACTGGAGCTGTTGTCCGTCAGATCCTTTTTGAACTCTACTCCTGCTTTATTTAACCGCTCTACCAGACTGTAATCCATGGATATGATCCCTGTATAATAGGTCACCTGATAAACACTGTCACCACTGCTCTGCGGTGTGATCTTTAACCTGTCTGCAGTCAGAGTGACAGATTTTACCTGTCCGTCATCCAGCATCTGGATAAATTTATCGTAAGTGATCTCCCGGTTGGTCATCTGCTGTACCTGGTGATTCATCATGGAAAACACCAGAAATACACCTACCGCAACCAGAAGACAGACGATAATCCCTCTGCGGTTCTGCTTCTTTTGGCGGTCATCATCGCCACCATTCTGTCTGTTTGTATTATTGTCCAATGCTATGTCCTCCTATAGCCATTTCTGTATCTTAGCTTTATTATAATGATAGTGTTCCCATAAATCAATATATCAACCTGTGAAGAAAATCTGAAAATTCTCTAAAAAAGAATTGAAACATTTCCTAGTTTAGGAGTATACTAATAGATAGTTTTTTTATTCACCCGGACTTCGCCCGGCAGAGAATGAAAACTAGCGATCCGATATCTTATCCACAACAAATGAAAGTACGATTTTGGAGAAAAACACTATGGACATCCGTAAGGCTGTGATCTGAAAATTGACGCAGGTCACTAGGTTTTCTGAAAAATCTTTGCTTTGCATCGTTTCGATGAATACGTGTCTGGACGACTGAGCCTCTCGGGTGGGCTCAGCTATTTCGGTGGGCACGCTTCCGCTACGTCGCACTACGCAGTGGTGCATAACGCCACAAAAAACGTGGCGCAAACACCAGCGAGTGCGAAAGTGCCCTTCGAAATACCTGAATCCCACCCTGAGGCGAGTACGGAAGGACACGTTCATCAAACATCGAAACGGCAAAGCATTTAGATTTTTCGAAAACCGTAGGGTGACAAGACAATTTTCAGAGCCACAGCCCACGGATACTAATATTATTTCCCTCCAAAATCGTACATCACATTCACTGGGGCGGATAAGATATCGGATCGTCGTTGGAATTATTTTCCGGGCGAAGCCAGAGTTATTGACATCAATTATTGCACATTACAAAATGGAGGAAAAAAACATGGCAGTCAAATATGTCTTTGTTACAGGTGGTGTTGTATCCGGTCTTGGAAAAGGTATTACTGCAGCTTCGCTGGGACGCCTTCTGAAGATGCGCGGATACAGCGTGACCATGCAGAAATTCGATCCCTATATCAACATTGATCCGGGTACTATGAATCCGGTTCAGCACGGAGAGGTTTTCGTTACTGATGACGGTGCGGAGACAGACCTTGATTTGGGACACTATGAGCGTTTCATCGACGAAAGTCTCACAAAACAGTCCAATGTTACAACCGGTAAGGTTTACTGGTCTGTATTAAATAAGGAACGCCGCGGCGATTACGGTGGAGGCACCGTACAGGTTATCCCTCATATCACCAATGAGATCAAGAGCCGTTTCTATCGTAATGATGGATGTAAGGATACACAGATTGCCATTATCGAGGTAGGTGGTACTGCCGGAGATATTGAGAGCCAGCCTTTCCTGGAGTCTATCCGTCAGTTCCAGCACGATATGGGACATGATAATGTTGCCCTGATCCACGTTACCCTGATCCCTTATCTTCATGCTTCCGGAGAAATGAAGACAAAACCGACACAGGCCAGTGTTAAGGAGCTGCAGGGAATGGGCATCCAGCCGGATGTGATCGTCTGCCGTACCGAGCATCCTTTGGAGCCGGGCCTCAAGGATAAGATCGCACTTTTTTGTAATGTACCGGCATCCCATGTTCTCCAGAACCTGGATGTGGAAACACTCTACGAGGCTCCACTGGCTATGGAAAAGGAGCATCTTGCTGATGTAATCTGTGAATGTCTGAAGTTAGACTGTCCTGAGCCGGATATCACCGAATGGGAAAATATGGTCAATACCATCAAGAACCTGGAGAAGGATGTCACCGTTGCCCTGGTTGGTAAATACACCTCCCTCCACGATGCATACATCAGCGTTGTTGAGTCTTTAAAGCACGGCGGTCTTGCCCACAAGAGCAATGTCAACATTAAATGGATCCCATCTGAGGATGTCAATGAGGACAATGTAGATGAGCTTCTGGGAGATGTCAGCGGTATCCTCGTACCGGGCGGTTTCGGCGACCGTGGCATCGACGGAAAGATCCTTGCCATCAAATATGCCCGTGAGCACAAGGTTCCGTTCCTGGGTCTCTGCCTCGGTATGCAGCTTGCGATCGTGGAGTTTGCGAGAAATGTGGTAGGCTTCAACGACGCACACAGCATTGAGCTGGATCCACAGACAACTCATCCTGTGATTCATCTGATGCCGGAGCAGGACGGTGTCGAGGATATCGGCGGTACCTTACGTCTCGGCTCTTATCCTTGCGTATTGGACAAGTCCACAAAGGCATATGCACTTTACGGTGAGGAGACCATCCATGAGAGACACAGACACCGCTACGAGGTAAACAACTATTACCGTGAGGATCTCCTCAAGGCAGGCATGATCTTCTCCGGTCTTTCTCCTGACGGACGTATCGTTGAAATGCTGGAGCTTCCGGATCATCCATGGTTTATCGCCACACAGGCCCATCCGGAGTTTAAGTCAAGACCAAACAGACCACATCCATTATTTAAGGGATTTGTCGGTGCTGCACTGGAGTATCAGGATAAATAATACTTGCACAATATATCAACTAAAAACGACGCTGTTACAACATGATTGTGGCAGCGTCATTTTTATATTCAGCATCACTACTATATTAAAAAACCGTATGCATGGCAGATCTCAACTCCGTCACACATACGGTTTTATTTAGTATTTTCGATATTCGTTGATGTCATGGGCCAGGATCTTGATGCCCCGGATATAGCTGTCAAACATGCCCTCCCGATAACACTCCATCAGGATCATGCCCACCGGGATCCCGATGATCAGACCCAGCATACCGGCCAGCCGATAGCCCACCAGCATAAATACCAGAGTTTCAAAGGGACTTGTCCCGATGCTGTCTCCGATCAGCTTCGGCTCCAGCGCCTGACGCACGATCAGGACCACAACATAGATCACTGCAAGGATCGCCGCATAGGTATACGATCCTGTCACAAGGCGATACAACGCCCACGGCACCAGCACCGTACCGGCTCCAAAGAACGGCAGGAAATCCACGATCGCGATCACTGCTGCCAGCAGTCCGCTGTAGCTGATCCCCATAAACGCAAATGGGATCACAGTGATAAAGAAGATTACGATCATGATCTGGAAATGCGCTTTGAAATATCCGCCAATGGCCCGGATGAAGATTTTCTTGATCTTGTTCCAGATACGCTGGATCCCCTCCGGCGTCTTCTCCTGCAGAAGCTTTGTAAAATGGTCCTTCTCCACCGTCATGAAGTAAGATGCAAGGATCGTCAGGATCGCATAGACCAGAAAGTCCATCAGAGAGCTTGCCAGAGAGCTTACCTTGGACAAGGATCCGGAATTGACCATCTTGAGCAGTCCGTCAATAGTCTTTTGTATATAATCGTCCAGTACATTTTCCCGCTGGTCAAATGCCAGCTTAACATCCGCCGGAATGATATTGTACTTCTCATGAAGCGACTGGAGCAAATGCTGCAGATTCCGCGTGACGGAGTCATATACCTCCGGAAGCTCTGTGACCCAGGAGCTAAACTGCGTTGCCACCAGCACCGCAACCCCATAGAATGCCGCGATCAATGCCGCAAGCACCAGAATGATCACAAGCGCCGAGCCATGCTTCCGCATAAGCTTGATCCTCTTCTCCAGAAAGTGAATGATCGGATTGGCGATCATCGCCACGATCCATGCCACGATCAGCGGCATCAGAAAACGCACAAGCGGTGGCACCACAAAGATCAAAAGCAGAATGCCTGCCAGTGCAACACTAAGATTAACAAGGATCCGTCGATGCAAATCCCTTGGATCTTCCATACAGATCAACCTCCAATCTACTCTTTGCCGAGACAAAGTGAGATCACGGTACCGATGATAAATGTAATCACTCCCGTGATGCCATCTACGACCGTCATGCCGGCCAGAGATACACTCATCAGAATAACAACCGGAGAAGCAACCACGAGACCCATAATACCGCTGTAGGTCAGCGCCTCATACTTCTCCATCAGCATCTCGATCAGCTTTGCTACCGCAAAGATACCAACAACCACGCCGATGCCAAACGGGATCAGCACCAGACAGATATGAACCACCTGTGGAATATCAAATGCTACCAGGGCGGTAACCAGGCTCTTGACGCTGCCGATCACCGGATAATAATATCCCATGGTCATAAGCATCATAGATCCGCTCACTCCCGGGATCACCATGGTCGCTGCTGCGATCACACCCACAACCACAAGCTTCAGCAGGGATACCGGTGTCAATGTCAACGCTACGTCTGCACCGTGACCGCCAAATTTCTGCAGTAAGATAATGGATCCGAAAAATACAAGAAATACCAGTCCGTGGGATATGCCCAGCTTCGTCCCCTTTAAATGACCCGTGAGGATCGGCACACCTCCCAGAATCAAGCCAATAAATAACATGCATGTCTGAAACGGAATGTGCTCAAACATTGCCACGATAGCAAATGCCAGCCCTACAATGCCAACTGCCATACCCACAAAATACGGAAGCAGCGTCTTGATGCTTTTGACCGGCTGCTGAAACAGATGTGTCACGCTGTAGATCAGCTTATCATAGATACCCATGGACACCATCATCGTGCCACCGCTGACACCGGGGATCGCATTGGCAATGCCGATCACAACACCTCTCAATATGTCCTTAAACAAATTCATAACCTTTTCCTCCTGATCATCATTATAAACAAACCACATTTCATTGTATGTACGGTTCGCTAAGTTAAATCCCCCGCAAACATCCTCACTTTACCTTCGCGCGAATAAGCACATCATATCACATAATTATTTCTGTTACAATTATTTCATCGTTCTTCACAAAATATTAAGATTTGAAACTCTACCCATTCTTATCCTTTAATGATAAAATGGAATCATCATATAGGAAAGGATATATCTATGATCAAAATAAATCAAAAAAAGAAACGCAGTATCACTGCAATGACCTGCCTTCTGGGGCTCTCGCTCTGCTTAACCCTGTGTCAGCCGGCAGCCGTCTCCGCCAATGCTTCGTCCGGCCCCATCGACCGGATGATCACCCGGGTAGATATTGCCAACGGAACGGACTCCATTCGTTCTTATGTCACGGACTCCTCCGGCGAGGTCTATACCGATCCTTCTGCAGACTCTGCAGGAATGAGTCTCAAAAAGGCTGCCTCCCTGCCATCGCGCTATGACCTGCGGGAGCACAATCTCACAACGACCATCAAGGATCAGGGGGTTACCAATATCTGCTGGGCTTTCTCCGCGATCAAGGCGATCGAGTCTAACTGTATCAAAAACGGTCTTTTTACACCGGATACGGCTGACTTTTCCGAGAGTCACCTGGCGTGGTTTTCCTATCACCCGTCCACAGACACCTCCGATCCCACCTACCGTGACGGGATCTCCTCTGCTGCTGACACATCAGAAGCTTCCTTCCTGCCCAATCCGTTTGCCTATGGCAGCGTCGCCGGCACGATCCCATACGACAACGGCGGTTCCGCACTGCTCGCCAACTTTACTCTCGCCAAATGGTCCGGTGTAGAGCTGGAAAGTGCCGCTCCGTTTGCCGGCAATACCAGAGAAAACGAATTGGCCATGGCCTACAGCATGGTTCAGAACGGGAAGCTGCGCAACGATTCCTATGCGCATCTGCAGAATGTTTACAACTTCGATGAATACCTCATCGGAAAGAATTACTATTATAATAGTTCTTCAATCATTCCGAAAATGAAGCAGGCAGTCATGGACTATGGTGCCATGTCGCTTTCCCTGTTTTACGACAGATCCTTTCTCCATCAGTCCGGCAATGGTTATGCCTACTATCAAAACTATTATGCCGGGGCAGAGGCTGTTAAAAAAGCCAATCACAGTGTAACGATCGTAGGATGGGATGACGATTTTTCCGCATCCAATTTCTCCCGGACACCTGCCGGAAACGGCGCATGGCTTATCGCCAACAGCTACGGCACTTCCAGCGGCGATAACGGCTATTTCTGGCTGTCCTATTACGACCAGTCGATCTGTGACTGCTCAAGCTTTCTGGCAGAGTCTGCAAACAACTATAACAACATTTACCAGTACGACGGATTTGGCTGGGGTACCGTTTCATACTCTGAATCTTCCAGCCTGAAAACCGCCAATATATTCGAGGCAGACTCCGGCTCCAATCAGAAGCTGCGCGCTGTCTCCTTCTATACCATGACAGATGACCAGCCATACCGTGTGGAAGTTTACCGCAAGGTGAAGTCAGGACCTACCGACGGCGTGCTTATCGATGCTGCCACAACCACCGGCACCGCCGCCCAGAACGGATATCACACCGTTCCTCTGACAACAGCGGTCAATGTCGAGGCCGGCGAGCGTTTTTCCGTAGTTGTAACCTATATCCAAAGTGGTTCCAAAACCGTCTATGCACCACTGGAGGGCCGGGACACCACAGACTCCTCACTGAATATCTCTTACAGCTCCCAGACGGGGCAGAGTTATCTGTATACCAAAAAGGACAGCAGTTCCGCCAACAACACCATTCGGTGGATGGATACCTCTGTGCTGGGATACAACAATGTCTGTGTAAAAGCGTTTGCCGATAATACAGCCGAAGCCGCCGACACACTCCCTGCCGTTCAAAAAACAATTACGCTGGGCAGAGGAGAAACCTACCGGCTGCCGGGCAGATATACCGACTTTACCAGCAATGATCCCGGACTGGCCGCTGTCAGCAGCACCGGAAAGGTCACTGCACTCAAGCGGGGCAAGACGTCCATTGTGGTATCCGACGGAAACGAAAGCAGCCTGTATCGTTTTATCATCAAGAAAGCACCGTCCAAGGTGAAGTTCAAGCCTTCCAAAAGCACGAGAACCATCAAAAAAGGAAAGCATTTCACTCTCCGGGTAAAACTTTCCTCCGGCTCTGCCAGCCGTAAGCTGAAATTTCATTCCTCACGCCCGGGTATTGCCAAAGTGACCCAGTCCGGCAAAGTAACCGCACGCAAAAAGGGGACGGCAGTCATTACCGTAAAAACCTACAACGGTCGCAAGGCAAAGCTGAAGCTGACGGTGAAATAGTAAACAGACATAAAAAGATAAATCGAGGGCAAAACCAGCGTTTTGCCCTCGATTTACTCTGCATTACAAGCATTTTTCTATATTTTCTCTGTTTATTATTTGGTATCGTCCTGTTTTTTATCATTGCCCTCTGCATCCATAAACGCAGCAAAAAACTCCGGACACATGTCCATCAGGGTCTGCTCCTTGCGCTCCTGGCTGACCAGATCCAGCACCGGTTTCATAACCGTCTGAAATCTCTCAGGATCCTTCGACAGTCTTAGGATCTCTGCGGTATTGACAGCATCCGCAAGAGCTGTATGCTGTGCTCCCTTAAACTCATAATCCGCAGCTGATACCGCATAGGAAAGCTTGATCCTGTGATGAAGTCCCAAAAGGCGCCGAAACTCCTCCTGAAAGTCCGTCCAGTGGCTCTCCATCCGCTGTATGATATCTCCCGGATAGCTCTTAAACAATGCCTCATGCTGAAACTGACGGATATCCGACATACTCCAGGAATAAAACCAGGTCTCCTCCGGACCGATCCATTCTGTAAAAGCATCCATGGCATCCGCAAACCCCGGCGAATCCTTTACCTTGTCATCCGTAATCCCCGTCAGCTCTATGATCACCGCATCCATGGCACCAAACTCCGGTTTTACATAGCTCTGATATGTGTCGATCACCTCGTAATGCTCATTCATACGAACCGCCCCGATCTCGATCAGCTCGCTGGACAACTTATTCTTTCCGCGCCACTGCTTCTCTATTTTGTTCATTTCCAGATCTATCATGATATGTTGCATTTTATTACTCCCTATATTTTGTTATATTCGACATTTTGTATCTCTACATATAGTGCCTAATATTGACTTTTTCCCATTTTTATGGTAATATTTTAGTGTAATGCTAACGATTGTTATCGAATCATCCCCCCTATATCGATTCATGACAATCCCGTAATCAAAGGAGGCAAGCTATGAGTCAATCCGATATCAACAAGGTTAGACGTTCTGTAGGTATGAATATTGGCAGCAAAGTTAAAATCCGTGCAAACCGCGGCAGACATAAGATCGACATCACCGAAGGAACTATCAGCAAAACGTATCCAAGTATCTTTCTGGTAGAGATCGTAAATGATCTGGATGCAACAACCCAGACAGTTTCTTACAGTTATACCGATGTCTTAACTAAAGATGTTCAAATGCAGTTACTGTAATTGATAATTCAAAAGCCATCCATTCGTGGATGGCTTTTTTGAATGTATAAGAAAATGCTCGTAACACTGTGTAACGCCAACGGGAATTGCAAAGCAATCCCTGATGGGCAATTATTTTCTGCCACAACAGAACTTGTACTTCTTACCACTGCCACATGGACATGGATCGTTTCTGCCAACCTTTTTCTCTTTTACGATCGTACCGGACTTCTTCTGCTCCATGTAAAGCTCTTTTCTGCGCTCCGGTGTCAGAAGCTCGTCCCATGCAGGAAGCCCGTACAGCCAGTCAGCCTTAGCCTCCACCATATGATAGTAAAGCTGCTCCAGATCAATATCGAGACTCACCTGTGTGTTCTCATCCATATCCTCGATAGGATTTGGAGTCTTGAGACTCTCATTGATACCATCCAGAAATCCTACCATATATTTCAGTTCCATATTATATTTGTCAGCAAGCTCCTTAACGGTACCGGAAACAACCTCGCCCGGATTGGCCAAAAGCTGCTCATACACGGCCTTCTCTTCATTGAAATACTTTGCCCAGATTGCCTGTCCTGCCTTTGAATTAATATCTACGCCATATGCGTACTCTCTCCAGTCCTGCAATAATGCCATTGTAAAAACCTCTCTCTTTCTTAATTTGGTATCTTTTATGATATCATTTGACGGAATATGTGTCAATCTGCTTGTCATACTTTTTGCTTGGTGTTAAAATAGAAATAAGTGGTTATGTATTCTTTTCTTTCATCTCCCGGATCCCGCCCGTTCTGTGCGGTCTGCGGATCTGAGCACCACATTAACCACGTATATTTTTTGAAGATTACTTCAGAATGGAGGACAAAATGAATTTTTTGCCAACCGAAGAGCATGTAAAAGTCAGCGGCAGGACGATATTCCGGGACAATGTACGATATCTGGGATATTCTGCCACTTCTATATCCTTTCGTTTTACCGGCACCAAAGCGCAGGCCGTGATCATCTCCGATCCCGCTGACTGGCCGGAGGAGCAGCACGCATGGATCGGCATTTATATCAACGAGGATCCGGAGCCTTCCAAGCGCGTTGAGCTCAAAAGCTTAAGGCAGACGATCGACCTTTACGAAGCTGATACCCCGGAGACGGTGACCGTCACAATTATGAAGTACAGCGAGCCGGAATATGCAATCTGCGGTATTGAGGAGCTGATCATTGATACCGATGAGTTACTGCCGCCTCCCGCTCCCAAGGCCCGCCACATCCAGATGATCGGCGATTCCATCACCTGTGGCTACGGCGTAGAAGGAAGCGGAGACGACCTGTTACATAATACCGCTGTGGAGAATCCTACGAAATCGTACTCCGTAAAAACAGCCCGTGCTCTGGATGCTGATTTTGAAATTGTTGCCTGGAATGGCAAGGGTGTCATTTCCGCCTATATCGGAGATGGCGATCAGGCAGACGACTCCTGGCTGGTACCGATGCTGTATGAGTACACCGATGCCGGCTGCAGCCAGCAGTTTTTCCATGAGCCGCCTTCCCTTTGGGAGAAATGGGACCATACCCGTTTTGAACCGGATCTGATCACAGTATACCTCGGCACCAACGATGCCAGCTATACCAAGAACTACCCGGAACGTAAAAAAGCATTCAGCCTGTTATATCAGAGTTTTCTTCGCAATATCCACAAGAAACACCCACAGGCTAAAATCTTATGTATGCTGGGCACCATGGACCAGACACTCTGTTCCACGGTACAACATGCGGTAAAGGAGTTCTCTAAGGAAAACGATGACGTTTCCATCAAGTATCTGCAGCTTCCACTGCAGGACGAGGAAAACGACGGCATCGGAACCTTCTGGCATCCAACCGAAGCCACCCATGAAAAGACAGCGCAGCTGGTTACAGCGGCAGCCAAAAAGCTTATGGGCTGGGAATAAAAGAAACAGCACAGACATCATATCAATGATCTGTGCTGTTTTTTATATTCTGCATAAGTTTTTATAACTTTTATTTTGTTTTATAACTTTTATCAAGCCGTTTGGGAAGCATTCCGCTTCCATGACACATTCCGTCGATCAACGGCGTTATGGATGACACTTTTGGCGGATACTCCGACACTTTTGGCAATATTACGTGTGGTTATGCGTTAAATATGTCAAATGAGGGATTCGAAATTTTAGGATCTTATTTTCTATATCTTACATTCATTTCTATGCTATATGTAATCTTACGCATATCTTTTCTATAATCACCAAGATCTCTAATATTTATATTTCCCTCTCTTACAAGCTGACACAATATAGCATCATTACGATACTTTTATTGTATCACTAATCAACGGAATGAAAAGCTCTCACTTTGACTTGTACTATTTATATTCTAACACCAAGAGCTTTCATTTGATTTTCAAGAGATTTATTATTGCGAAGTAATTGCTTTAAAAACAACTCTAATGCCAAACGTAAACAGTCAATCACTTGTCTATCATATTTTCCTGTAAGTATATAATCCAAGGCTTCTCCTGATAGTTCCTGGTCCGGCGGATCGGTGCCGCATGTGTCGCAAAATCCGAAACCGCATTGATAAACCGGTATCCGTTCTTCCGCAATCCGCAGCCGCAGGATATTTTTCTCTGTCGTCTCGGAAGCATCATCTGCAATCGGAAGTAATTCTTTAATATACTCATCCACGGCGGCATCTGTCAGACGCTCTGCTCAACGGTTCAGCATGCCGTCAAGGAATATTCCAAAGCCAACGAGGATGTTGCCATCAAGTATCTGCAGCTTCCACTGCAGGACGAGGAAAAGGATGGTATCGGCACATTCTGGCATCCTACGGAAGCAACACATCAGAAGTCTTCCGAGCTTGTCGTGGCAGCCGCTAAGAAGTTAATGGATTGGGAATAAACGTAAAGAATAATAAAGGCACCCGCAAGGGTGCCTGTTTTGATTTTCTCTTAAATTGATCTGCTAAAATTTCCTGCCCCCGCAAAACAAATCGAGGTATACCCATAATATTTCTTATGACAAGTACCTTTGAATATGATTTTTGCCTTATAGATCTTTTTAAGCTCTGGGAGACTGGGGGTGAAAATTGACGCAAATCGATAGGTTTTCTGAAAAATCTTTGCTTTGCAATGTTTCGATGAATACGTATCCGGACGGATTGAGCCTCCCGGGTGGATTCCATTCCCGGCTACAGGGAGTCTTAGTCGTCTATTAAAACATTCTCATTTGGATAAATTCTTCAAACCTTGGCAACGCCATGGAAATCTTTCCATATTTCCTCGTGTCGATCACGCCTTTTCGTTTCAGCCGCTCTCTGTACACGGAAAACTGCTCCGAGCTCATCTCCAGCTGTTCTCTGAGATCTTTCACTTTGATATCTCCACTTTCCGCCAGTTTCTGCATAATTTCTTTGTCTTTGTCCGACATTTCCGACCATATTTTACTATATACATATTCCTCCAGATATTGATCATATTCCGGCAATATCTCCTGCACAGTCTTGGTATCCCGATGTTCCCAGTAAAGATATCCAAGCACCTGAAATGCAAACGGATATCCTCTCGTAAGCGCAGCCATTTTTCCTGCACTTTCTTTGTCTAACCGGAATATATCCATATAGTGCTGACACACTGCTGTCAGACTTAACGGCTCCAGAATAATTTTCGGTGCCCGATATAGAAAGGTCAGCGACTTATCATTCTGCAATTCATATATATTTTCATACAATCCTGTCATTAACAAGAAGATTGGATAGTCCTGCCGCATAAAAATCTGAAAAGCACTCACAAATACTTTCATCTGTTCTGAGTATACCACCTCATCAATTGTGATCAGCAGTCTCATTCCCTGCTTCCGTATCTGATCCAGCATTTTCGCTACCATATCTTCTACATCCGTCACCGGTGCTGCATTTTCAATAGTAACTCCAAGACCGAACGCAGAAAAATCCAGTCTGGCTTTCAAAAAGCATTCATGCAGCTTCGGAACCGCATATAGCTTAGACGCAAGACTTTGCAGCAAATCTCTGGTCGCATTTAATTCGACAACAATCCAGTCATTTCGTTCGGAAAGAATCCCCGCAATATTGGTCATCATCACCGTCTTTCCTGAACCCCGGACTCCTGTAACCATGTATATCTGATTGGTTACGGGATCTGCCACATAATCTTCCACGATCTGATCTGTCTGCGCAATTCTGGACACATATTGTAATGGTTTCTTTCCAAAGGCCAGAGTAAATGGATTATTATTCACGACTAAGTCTCCTTTCCCTGCTTTTTTAAATTTATGAGATTATTGCAAATATATGATGCAAGGGTCAAAAGCAGATAGCAATGTATGTTTGCATACAAATTGTTATCTGGTGGCTTGACCCGCCAAACACCGACAAGAAGCAGATTTGCTTGCAAATGTGCGGGATTGGAGGTGTTTGTAGGATTGCGAGAATTGCTTTGCAATGAAGCAATCCGTAGCATCAGTTGGGGGCAAAAAGTATTTTTACCCCAACATCAAATATATTCTTTTATAACTTTTTATTTGTTTTATAACCTTTTATAACTTTTATTCTATTTTATAACCTTTTATAACTTTTTGCAAGCGTTGGATCTTTATATTGAAGGCAACCAATATCTGCTGTCAGACTGGAAATAAGCATTTAACATTTTTAAATATGGCTGATGGAATTTAGTCTGACACACCGAATTCCAATAGTCTGTTTTTCGTGCCATAAAATCAACAAAATTTCAATAAGTTGGCTTAATTATAACAGAAAGCAGGAGATTTCGTAAAAAATCTCCTGCAAAAACAACACAATTCAAAAGCCAGTGGAATTTACTCTGGCACCGGAATTTACTTTTTTAAGTCAGCTCTTTTCCTCACCTCCCTCATTTATCCCTCTATTTCTATACCCTTATTTTTACCACCCTGCCATTTTTCAGTTTCAATTTCACAGCAAATCCTTTTGTGGTTTTCACCTGTTTGACCCGGGACTGTATCAGTTTAGATTTATCCTTTGAATTAATATAATAAGCCTTTCCAGATTTTGTAAGGTAAACAACAGTACCCTTTTTTGTAAAATGCGAAGATTTTACATTCTTAATAACTTTTTGAATATTATGGTGCGGCAGTTGGCACAATTAGCAGAAAGTCCGACATTTTTAACAGGGGTATATTTATACAGCGTTGATTTTCAGAAAACAGACGATTTGTGTTATTTCAGAAAAAAATAAATCCTTAATATACGAAAAATAAAAAGCACGTGCATTTCTACAAGTGCTTTTCATGTTAAAAAATGATGTGTACTGTTTCATCTAAAACAAGCTGGGTGAATAATTCGTTGCCCACTGCTATATGTAATCTTACGCATATCTTTTCTATAATCACCAAGATCTCTAATATTTATATTTCCCTCTCTTACAAGCTGACACAATATAGCATCATTACTCTTATATGAAACCGGCACTGGTGTTCTTGTTACAAATATATTTCTCAAATCTGCCTCAGCTTTTCTCTGAAATTCATATGTATCTCTATCTTGTGAATATATAGTCAAAGCCTTAGTTTCAGGATAATACCATGAGACAACTTCAGCTAAAATTGTAATTGACACTTCTCCGGCATTTTTCTTCTTTATCCTGCCATTTGATAACACTTCTCCATGTATCGGCCATTCATCATACAACTTCTTTATCCAGTCTTTATATGCATCCATATCAAGCGGATCTGCTTTCCCAATATACCGACGCAAATAACCCTTAATGCTTGCTAAGCAACTTGTTGAAGCAAGGACTATCTGATACAGATTTCCCTCTTCTCCATTCGAAAAATCTGAATATGTTCCCTCTTCAATACAATAAAGCGGATATCCTTGGTTGATCAGTTCTTGTACATAGTCCGCTCTTCCAGGAGCATCATTAATTTCTGTTAGTACCCATTCCGGAATCAAAACCAGATCATAATCTCTCAATATAGCTTCTGGCTGCAATCCCTTTACACTCAGCCCCTGCATAAAAGAAATTGATGATGTATCCAAAAGAGCGATATGTCTTTTGCCTTCTAATTCTGTGATTTTAGTTATTTCTATCATTCACCTTTCCCCGTTATCATAGCTATTTCAGCCATGATGTTCCTCAAATATTCCTCATTATCTTTGTGATAATTCAATTCTGGATTATCATCCATACTCTTCTTTATTCTTTCTTTTAACGATGAGGTATTAACTACATAAGAAGGTCTGACCAAACTATCATCCAGCCCAAGCCTTCTAAATCTATCTGGCAAATCTTCAAACTGAAGATCGAATACTTCCTTTATCCTGTCACAAAGTTTCTCATTTTCACTTTGCACTGCATACTCATAAAGAGAAACAAGTACAGCCTTATATGGAGCCTGAAAGGTTGTCATACAATAAAAGATCTTCGAAAGAAAATCCATTTGGGGAAGATCAGTAAAGTATCTGTCCACTCCATTCAAAAGCATACACGCTGCAAAGCACTCCGCTTTTCTTTCTTCCAGCATATTATCAGTTCCAATAAAATGATCAAATGACACTCTATCAAAAATCAAGTGATATATTTCATGCCATGCTGCAAAATACTGATTTGCTCTAGGTAACGCCGTATTAATGACCGGAATGATCTTACCCTCCTTGACATATATTGCCCCGCTCAAAAACTTATCCTCTATAGGCATCTGAATCAATCCAAATCTCTGAAGAATAATAAGCGCAAGCTGAGGAACTGATGCGACCTTCATAAACGAAGGAATTGTCTGTAGCTTAATAGCCTGTGCCGATACCTCGTCTTTTATTTCCCGATTCTTTTCAATAACAATATCTAAATTTGAAGCAGTAATTAACTCACTCATACAACCTCGCCTCCGTTTCATGCAGCCCTAATAATAAATAGCACATAAATCGATAACATCCATCAGCAAATGATACTGCTTCTTTGCTGTGTCACTCATTTCATGATCCATAGGTGCATTCTGTGAAAATACTGCCCGGTCATCAGTCTGAACCGGAGCAGAATGATATAACATCAAATCTTCCGCCGTCATGTTTAATAACTTTAATATTTTCTGTAAATGACGATCAAATGAGCTCTTATTATCAATACTGCCATTAAGCAGCTTATCAAGCGTAGGTCTTGAAATATCTGCTTTTGAAGCAAAAGAAACCTTGGTATAACCAAAATCTCTAATACAATCTTTTAACTTTGAAGCCACCAGACTTCTTTGTTCAAATAATTCATCAAACTTCATTACGATGCCCCCTTGCATTTCTTCACTCTTATTATATCCATAAATGCAGTAAATATCAATAAAATGTAAAAAGTTTTTTTACATTTTAACTTTTGCGGACACTCTGTTAATTCAAATTTATATAAGGCAGTGAAACACCACCTTATACATTAAAGTATAAAATGTACAAAAAATTAACAGAAAAAATGTTATGATACAGATAATAGCAGCAAAGAGGTGTCTGATTATGTGTGAAGCACTAGAAAGGCTAATGGCTGATGTGATAGAAGAAAAAGTGAATCAGAAAATTGATGAAACACGCATTGAAAATATCAGAAATATCATGAAGGCATTTAATGTTTCTGCCGAACAAGCTATGAATGTTCTACAAATTCCTCAGAATAGACGAGCATTTATACTTTCTAATCTGTAATATTATGAAATAGCAGTCAAAAAAACAAAATTAAGCACAGGCTCAAACCGAAACGAAGCACAGGCAAATTCCTGTGCTTATCTTTTTTATCACTTTGCAACTATATATTCCACATCCTCTCCTAATGCAAGAATATGAAGCAACCTACATGCTGGACCTGTCGGGTGTGTTCTCCCGCCTTTCCAAGCTTCCATCGTCTTTTTTGATACTTCCATATAAGTAGCAAATACACTTTGAGTCATTCCCACTTTCATACGCAATCGCCTCTTCAAGTCCCTCTTTTAAATCATCAAATAATGAACTCATAGAAATCATCTCCCATTCCCGGCAGTTTTTTCTTGTAATGCTTAATAAAATTCCCGTTAATCATCGACTGCCTCCCTCATTTTAGCAAACATCTCTTCGGGAGTATAGCGTTCCGTGATCTCTTCTGCCACCCTATCCGCAACATCTAATGCATCCTGTAAATATTTACATATAAAATTATTATATATGAATTGAATGGTACCTTCTTTTATATTTTTTACGCTATCCAAAGTACATATCTCATTTTCTAAAACAAATAATGCTTCTTTCCATTCCTTAGAAATCAAATATTCTCTCCTTTTTTCTATCTGCTCTGCAGTAATAATACCATCTATATTATAGACGGATCCTTTATATAATTTATCTGAGAGACTATATATCTTAGCATATTTTGTGTACAAATATTTATCTAAGTTTTGAGATTCAATCTCAAACTTCGCACATAAATTTTAGCTATGCACCTTGAAAATTCAATATCTGGCAGTTATTCAGTTGTCAATGTTCAGCCTTTATGCAGCCTGCAGTCG
>CADAKW010000047.1 GCA_902788645.1 uncultured Lachnospiraceae bacterium | reverse complement strand
TGGGTCCGGTACACATGATACGGTAATATTTTTCCACAAAGTGCGCTTTCAACCGTCATATAGTTTCCCTGATAATCCAGCGCAGATGGAAATTTATAGTTCTTGGATACCCGTACTTCATTATCCTTCAGATCATCTGCGATCACCGGGTAAAAGTTTCTGGTTTTTGTATATACTCTTGTCATGTCGTCCTGGTCATAATCCAGCCGATAGCTGTATCCATCCATCGACGGAGTCAGCATATGACAAAATTCCGGGGTGAAATAAATCTGTTCCCCTTTTCTGCTGCATTTGCCGGTCACTGTCATATCAAACCAGCACTTTTTCCCTGCTCCCCATAAATTTTTGCAGGAAAAATAAATACGCTTCCGGGAGCCAACCTTTAACGGGCTGTCGGCAGAAACAATGATCTCCTGCCGTTTCTCAGGCATTTTCCCCTCCGTTAAATCCTCCCCGGTAAGACCGGAGTCAGAATGCATATAGCTGCTGTGCTTCATCTTTTTGGAAGTGTCATAACGGATATCATTGACATAATCATTCATATCCACCTCACTGACATTTTTAACTTCCTGAATCTGCTTTTCGTCCTCCTGCGTCAATGCCTTTCCGTCAAAGCGGCGCACCGAAAGTCTTTTGTCATTCTGCTGCAGATACGCCGAAGTATCATACTTTTTGGTGATCCGGTCATCTCTGTAGACAAACAATTCCCCGATAAACAGAAAGGAAATGACTGCCGCTGCCATAAAGACCGTGGCAAGGAAAATCGTCCTGCCCTTTTGTCCCCGCAGATCACGCCGGACAAAAAACATGGCCTTTCTCCAGTCTGATATTTTTTCTTTCTTCCCTTTCTCCATGTAGATTCCCCCTTGTGTAATTTACCTTGGTAATATTACAAATCTCATGTCTCTGCATAACGCAGACTGCGATGAAAGAAAAATACCGTTGCCAGCAATAGCACCGCATTATACAGGATATATGCAAGAACCCCTGTGACACTGTAATAAAACATCATATTACGGATAAACGCTATGCCTGTCTGACGAAGCAGGAGCATCACAAGAAACGTAACCACCACCGCTGCTGCTCCATGTATGCCCATTTCCTTATATGTGATCCGGCAAAGCTGTTTCTGTCTCATACCCATAAACCGAAGCACGCTGTAATCCTTCTTTTTGATCTTCAAAATGGAGCGTACGATCAGGATCTGGAGAATTGCCAATACAATCAGGATCATGCTGGAAATACCGATAACCTCCAGCCTCTTGTACACCTTTTCCCCCACATATTCCGTAGCGCCTACCTGATATGTACTGATCACATCATACCCCTTTTCCTTAAGCGCCCTGATCACCTGGTTTGTCTTGCTGTAATTTGTAATATATACGCTTGCCTGTGTGGTTCCAATATTGTAGTAATCCCGCAGCTTCTGGTACACCTCAGGGCTGACCTCGATAAAATCTCCTCCCTGCCGGCTGAATGTCTTCGTATATTTAATGTCAATTGAGATACCGTTGTCGTTTTCTGCGGTTTCATCTGAAGTATCGGTATCCTCCAGCCCTGCGGCTCTCATATTCTCATCGATCGCATCCTGCTGTGAGTCTTCACCGGCCTTTTCATCCTTTTGTATATGAAGACATCCGTCCCCCGGGAATGCCATATCCAGCTTCGTTGGAACAGCCACCTCTCCATAGCCTGTGGAAGTTATGACATAATTAGAAGAAATGCGCACCTCATTATCCTCCAGATCATCAGAAACCACCACATATGCCGGTTTCATGGTTCCAAAGTACTTCTTATACCGCATATCCCAGCAGTACTCTCCCCATACTACAAATTTATCGATACCATAGGTCAGCATCTGACAAAGCTCCGGATGAAAATATACCTGTCTGGTTTTGTCATTTAATATTCCAACCACCTTCAGATCCTGATAACAGCTCTGTCCTTCCTTCCAGAGATTTTCTGAGGAAAAATAACACCGGATCGTACTGTTGAGCTTCTTTTTGTCCGTGGTATAGAGCACGATCTCATTTCGTTCCTCCGGCAGACGGCCTGCGGACAGATCGTCCTTCGTGATCGCAGTCGAAGATTTCATAAAATGCGTCTTGTCCAGCAGTCGGATGCCCTGATCTCTTTCTTCATCGGACTCATCATTGTCATTTACAACTTCGATCTGTTCATCCTGACTGCCGTATTTCATTTCATAATCTTTATTTTTCTCAATGTAATAATTGACATCGTTTGCATAATCATATAAATCTACCTGTTCCACATATCTGACACCGGAGATCGCCGCCTGATCTTTCTCGGTCAGCACCTTATCATCCGGATAACGCACTACCAGTCTGGTATCATTTTTCTGGAGATATGCTGCATCATCATATTTCTTTGTGATCCGGTCATCTGCGTAAACCAAAAGCTCTCCGATAAACAGAAAGGAAGCAACTGCCGTGATCAGAAAAAACGTAAAAAAGAGTCCTGCACGGCCTTTTTGCATCTTAATATTTCTTAATGCAAAAAAATTTGCCATATGCTGTTTTTTCTTTTTTGTTTTTTTCCCTCTATTGCTGTCTTCATTAATCTTTTCTGTTTTTTCCCCTCTATTGCTGTCTTCTTTGATCTTTTCTGCGTCCTTAATTTCACATCTGGGGGGATTTTGGTGGTCTTTATCCACATTTTCATCCCGTTTATTCACGGGAACATCTGTTACAACCTCGCCGTCATGAAGACGGATCCGTCTGGTCACATACGGCTCCGCCTGATCATAGTTGTGAGTCACCATGATCACCAGTTTTTCGTGAGACAACCGTTCCAGAATCTCCACGATCTGCTCCCCCGTCTCACTGTCCAGATTACCCGTTGGCTCATCTGCCACGATAATGTCCGTGTTCTTTGCCAGAGCCCGGGCAATGGAAAGTCTCTGCTTCTGTCCACTGGAAAGCTGGGACGCACGCTGTGCCGCCTGTTCCGTGAGGCCGACCTGCTCCAGATAGTCCATTGCCTCTGCCTTTGATTCCACCGGATCCTTTCCCTGGATCACCAGTGCCGCCAGAATATTGTCCAGAGCAGTATAGTGGTTGATCAGACTGTAATCCTGGAACACAAAACCGATCTTATTGCGGCGGTACTCCTCCCAATCCTGATCATCATACTGAAATGTCGGCTCACCGCGGAAATACATCTCTCCCTCATCAAAAGGGAGCATTCCGCTGATCACATTTAAAAGAGTGGATTTACCTCCTCCACTCTCACCGGTGATCGCTACAAACTCTCCCATGGAAAACTCCAGATTGATCCTGCGGAGGGCCTGGGTTACAGATGTATCAGAATAATAATATTTACTGATATTCTGCAATTGTAATATCGTCTCTGCCATTTATTGTTCTCCTTCCATTTACTGACTTGTTTTTCTTTTATCACAGTACAGAAAATTCCCCTATTTCTGTTCTCTTATATCCATCCTATCATAGAAAAAAACAAAAAAAATCACTGCAAATTTCATTAAATTTACAGTGATTTTTTCAGTTGCACGAATTATTAAATCAAAAATACATGAATTATTCAATCTTTTTGATTCATAGTTCTTTCTAATTCTTACAAATTTCTTAAGATTTTTGATTTTAATGCTTCCCGGCAAGATCGATCCGGATCAAAGCCTTCTTTAATGCCAGCTCCGCACGAACCATGTCTACCTCTTTGGAACCGCTTGTGAGTCTGCGTTCCGCACGCTCCTTTGCCTTTTGGGCACGGTTGGCATCGATCTCATCCGGCCATTCGCAGGACTCTGCCAATACTGTAACCTTGTCCTTCTGGATCTGCACAAAACCGTCATGAAGCGCTGCCTCTTTGACATTTCCGTCGGTCTTGATCCGCAGCACCCCCGGCTCCAGGATCGTCGTCAGCGGAATATGACCTGCCAGCACACCGATCTCGCCCTCTGTGGTCTTCATCTCTACCATATCCACAGCTTCATTAAAAAACACACGGGTCGGAGAGATGATCTGCAAATTAAATGTTTTTTCAGCCATCTAAGCCCCCCCTTATTTGGATGCCGAAGCTGCACGCTCTACGACGTCATCAATACTGCCGGCATTCAGGAAATAGCTCTCAGGGATCGCATCATGCTTACCATCCAGAATCTCCTGGAAACCACGGATTGTCTCAGATACCGGTACATATTTACCAGGAAGTCCTGTAAACTGCTCTGCTACATGGAACGGCTGTGACAGGAATCTCTGAACCTTTCTTGCACGGTTTACCACCAGCTTATCCTCCTCGGAAAGCTCGTCCATACCAAGAATAGCGATGATATCCTGCAGCTCCTTATATCTCTGAAGAAGCTCCTGTACACTTCTTGCTACTCTGTAGTGCTCCTCTCCTACAATATGAGGATCAAGAATACGCGATGTGGACTCCAGCGGATCTACTGCCGGATAAATACCAAGCTCTGCGATGGAACGTGCCAATACGGTAGTTGCATCCAGATGTGCAAAGGTATTGGCCGGAGCCGGGTCTGTCAAGTCATCGGCAGGCACATATACGGCCTGTACAGAAGTGATAGATCCCTTCTTGGTGGAAGTGATACGCTCCTGCAGCGCACCCATCTCGGTCTGCAGTGTCGGCTGATAACCTACGGCACTAGGCATACGTCCAAGCAGCGCTGACACCTCTGAACCAGCCTGTGTGAAACGGAAAATATTATCAATGAACAAGAGGACATCCTTACCGGAACGGTCACGGAAGTTCTCTGCCATGGTAAGTCCCGTCAGACCTACACGCATACGCGCTCCAGGCGGCTCGTTCATCTGACCGAATACCATGGTGGTTTTGTCAATAACACCGGACTCGATCATCTCATAGTAGAGGTCGTTACCCTCACGGGTACGCTCTCCTACACCGGTAAATACGGAATATCCACCGTGCTCCTGTGCGATATTTGTGATCAGCTCCTGGATCAGTACGGTTTTACCTACACCGGCACCTCCGAAGAGACCGATCTTACCACCCTTCTGATACGGACACAGAAGATCAACGACCTTGATACCTGTCTCAAGGATCTCTGTGGCTGTAGACTGCTCCTCAAAGGATGGTGCTTTTCTATGAATTGGATCATACTGTACGTCCGTTGGTGCCGGCTTCTCATCGATCGGCTCACCCAGTACGTTAAACATACGTCCCAGCGTTGCCTCACCAACCGGTACACTGATCGGACCGCCGGTAGCTTCCGCTGTCATACCACGCTTTAATCCATCGGTAGGACCCATGGCGATACAACGCACGGTGTCATCTCCCAGATGCTGTGCTACCTCAACCACCAGCTTTTCCCCATCCTCCAATGGGACATTTACTGCATCGTTGATCTCAGGCAGTCCACCCTCCGGGAATTTGATATCAAGGACGGCACCAATAATCTGCGTCAGCTTACCTGTCTTTAAATCTGCCATCTTTCTTATCTCACTCCTTTTTACTATATTCTGCTGCATCCTGCGCTCATCCGCATGATGCATTATTTCTGCTATATCCTGCTTTTCTAATACTCTGTACCGTCCGGCCTGAACCGGATCTTATACAGATCTGTCATCAGGAAAAATCTCATTTGGTTTCTAAGCTGCTCTAAAACCATTACTGGATCGCCGAAGCACCGGCAATGATCTCTGTCAGCTCCTGTGTGATCGATGCCTGACGGGCACGGTTATAACGCAGGGACAGATCACTGATCATATCCTCCGCATTGCTCGTCGCAGAATCCATCGCCTGCATACGGGCACCATTCTCGCTGGCATACGCCTCCGTCAGACCGCCAAAGATCAGACTGTTGATATACTTTGGCACAATGGCGTCCAGAGCTTCCTCCGCTGCCGGTTCATAATTCATCAGTGTAATACGCTCCAGCGGATCAGCCGCCTCCTCGCTCTCTGATGTAATATCATCCGCATCGATCGGCAGAAGCTTTACCATTGTCGGAATCTGTACCACGGTATTTTTAAATATGGTGTACACCAGATAGATCTCCCCGATATTGCCCATGGTAAACTGGCTGAGGACATCTTTTCCCACGGCGATCGCATCGTCATACATTGGTCCATTCATGGCTTCCGAATAATCATTGACGATCTCATATCCCAAATGTTCCAATGCGTCACGGCCTTTGGTCCCCACAGAAAAAATCTTGGTATTATCCGGGGTAAAACGATCATCCTTGGAGATCATTTTAACAATGTTGGAATTGTAACCACCTGCCAGTCCACGGTTGGACGACACAACGATCACAGCCTTTTTGTCCGACTTTCCTTTCTGCAGGAAAGGATGAGACATCTGCCCGGACTTTGCGATCATCCCGGCTACCGTCTCATACATCGTATCAAAATACGGCTTCGACTCCTCGGCATTCTGCTTTGCCTTGGTCAGCTTAACCGAAGACACCAGCTTCATCGCCTTGGTAATCTGCTCCGTACTCTGTACGCTCTCCTTCCTCCGTTTAATATCTCTCATAGAGGCCATATGATTTGTTCCTCCATTCTACTTTCTTTCTACGATACATCTGCGACCGCAGTTTACTTTACAAAATCTGCCTTGAACTTCCGGATACTTGGTATCAACATACTCAAAGAGTCCCTTTTCAAACTCAAGGATCTGATCCAGCTCAATATCGATCAGATATTTCTTGGTAGCTGCATAAATGATCATGACCTCATTTTCTACAGGCATCGGATTGTACTGATCCTGTTTCAGGATCTCGCGGATACGCTCTCCCTGTGCCAGCTGTGCCTTTGTCTCCGGGTCCAGATCGGAACTGAACTGGGAGAAGGCTGCCAGCTCACGGAACTGCGCCAGCTCGATACGGATCGGTCCTGCAATCTTCTTCATTGCCTTGATCTGTGCCGCACCACCAACACGGGATACGGACAGACCGGCGTTTACTGCCGGGCGGAATCCGGAGTTAAACATCTCTGTCTCCAGATAGATCTGACCATCTGTAATAGAAATTACATTGGTCGGAATGTATGCTGATACATCTCCTGCCTGAGTCTCAATGATCGGCAATGCTGTCAGGGAACCGCCACCCAGCTTGTCAGAAAGTCTGGCTGCACGCTCCAACAGACGGGAATGCAGATAGAATACATCTCCAGGGAATGCCTCACGTCCCGGCGGACGCTTGAGCAGCAGGGAAAGGGTACGGTATGCTGCTGCATGCTTGGTCAGATCATCATAAATGATCAGCACATCCTCTCCTGCCTCCATCCACTCCTCACCGATGGCACATCCGGAATATGGAGCGATATACTGTAACGGTGCCAGCTCACTTGCTGTTGCCGCAACGATCGTTGTATAATCCATCGCACCGTACTCATCCAGCTTCTTTACGATAGTTGCTACGGTAGATGCTTTCTGGCCAATGGCTACATAAATACATTTTACACCCTGGCCCTTCTGATTGATGATCGTGTCGATGGCAATGGCCGTCTTACCTGTCTGACGGTCACCGATGATCAGCTCACGCTGTCCTCTTCCGATCGGCACCATGGAATCAATCGCTTTAATACCTGTCTGCAGCGGTGTGTCTACGGACTTTCTGGAAATAACACCAGATGCCACACGCTCGATCTGACGGTATTTCTCGGTTTCAATAGGTCCTTTTCCATCAATCGGCTGTCCCAGTGCATTGACCACTCGTCCCAGCAAGGCATCGCCTACCGGCACCTCAACCACTCGGCCTGTGGTCTTAACCACATCACCTTCATTGATGTTTTTATGATCACCTAAGAGTACTGCACCGACATTATCTTCCTCCAGGTTCTGTACCATTCCAAATACATCATTTGGAAATTCCAGGAGCTCGCCCTGCATGGCATTTTCCAGACCATGAATACGGGCAATACCATCCGCCACCTGAATGACAGTACCAGTATCAGATACATCGAATTTGGTACTGTAATGTTTAATCTGTTCCTTGATCACGGAACTGATCTCTTCCGGTTTCAAATTCATGATACTCCTCCATTCAACTTGCTATTTCAGCAAACGCAGAATGCTTTTGTTTCGTTCTGTGCATTTGCCTGTTTAATTCGATAACTGAATCTCCGACAAGGATTTCGCCATATTATTCAGCTTTGTTTTTATACTGCTGTCCACTACCCTGTCACCGATCTGGATCTTCATTCCTCCGATCAGTGCCGGATCGACGTCAAACTTCATCACAAACGACTCATACTGTGTCGTCTCAAGCAGTCTCTTTTCTACAGCGTCCTTTTCGGTATCCTTCAAAGACACTGCCGATGTCACATGTGCTACGCCAATCTTTTTATATTCTCTGCACTCATCAATGAAATAGGACAGGATATCATAAATTTCCTTAAATCTGCCCTTATCCTCAATGGTCAGGAAAAATCCCGTCAACTCATCGCTCACCCTGCCATGAAAAACCGTTTCCAGCACGGAGCACTTTTCCTCCACACTGATCTTAGGATGACACATCAGCTTTACGAAATCTTCATTGTCGTCTAACACCTGTATGACCGCTTCCACTTCCTCCATCAGGGCGTCCAGCTTGTTTTCCTCAACAGCCAGCTCAAAAAGAGCCTCGCCATAGGTTTTTGATACTAACTTAGCCATGTCTCATCACCCATCTCTTTTAAAGTGTCCTCGATCAACTGTGACTGTTTACCCTCGTCAAGAGAAACCTCGATGACCTTTCCAGCCATTGCCGCTGCAACAGAGATCATTTCCTGTTTCACTTCGTCCTTGACTTTATTCTTTTCCAGCTCTACCTCGCGGTTCGCACGCTCCAGGATGCGGTTTGCCTCCTCCTTCGCCTCACCTACGATAGCTGTCTCTTTCTTCAGAGCCTTCTTTCTGGTCTCAGAAAGTATCTCCTCAGATTCCTTATCGACGTTTTTCAGTTTCTCATCGTACTCCTCTTTAAACTGAATCGCGTCCGCTTTTTCCTTTGCCGCTGTCTCCATCTCCTGACGGATGGTCTCCTGACGCTTCTGCATCAGATTACGCGCCGGATTAAATAACAAATATGACAAAAACAGAAAAAGGAAAAACATAGCCAGAATGGTGATCAGACTATCAAAGATCAGCTGAGGATCCAGTCCGAAAATATAATCACCAAGCCCACTCTGTGCTAAAGCTACATTCATTACACTCACCTGTGTTCTGCCTCCTTTCAACAGTTTTTATCGCGAAATTACAGCTTGTTGTATAAAGGATTGGCAAATAACAGGATCAGCGCAATAACGAGACCATAAAGACCTGTTGTCTCGGCAACGGCCTGACCAAGAAGCATGGTAGACATAATGTCACCCTTTGCGCCCGGATTACGACCTACGGCAGAAGCACCATAACCTGCTGCAATACCCTGACCAACACCAGGACCGATACCTGCGATAACTGCAAGACCTGCACCAATAGCAGAACCCATTAAAACTAAACCTTCGTTTGTAATATTCATTATAATATCCTCCTTAAATTAAAATCCTTTTGAATTACTCTGTTTCACCGATCGCATCCGCAACAAAGCACATGGTCAGCATACAGAATACGTACGTCTGAATACATCCTGAGAAAACATCCAGATACGCATGAAGCGCCGCCGGCCATACCAGCGTCAGAACCTTTGGCAGCAAACCATAGAGCAATCCCATCATAACCGTTCCCGATAAGATGTTACCGAAGAGACGGAGAGACATTGAAATCGGCGTTGAAAACTCACTGATCAGATTCATTGGGAAGAACAAGAAGATTGGTTCAAACAATCCCTTGATCTTGCCGAACTTCTGATACTTAAATCCATTAAACTGGATCATAAACCATGTGATCAGCGCCAGCGGAAACGTGACTCCGTAATCTGCGGTTGGTGCTCTAAGACCTAAAAGCCCAGACAGGTTACAGACCAGAATGAATATAAAGAGTGCACTGACATAGTTACGGAATTTCAAGGCATTTTTACTGCCCATGGAACCCGCCACCATCTTGTCCAACATCTCTACGATCAGCTCGATCGCATTCAAAAATGGTCCCGGTACTTCATTTGGATCTGCTTTCCGGATAGCACGGTTTGCAAATAACGCAAATATAAGAATCGCCAAAATAACGATGATCATAGATATATGCGTTGTCGTCAGATAGACATCCTGTCCCATAAACCGCAGCTTCGTATATCCGTGGATAAAGAAATCCACCTGCGCGCTGCTGTCGGCATAGACAGGTATTGCATTGCCCAGCCCCTGTGAAACGGCTAAGACCCTGATTCCCACATTCTCACCTTCCTTTTTTAGTTTTTTGTTGGAAACAACTGTTTCCGTTGATACGAACTATCACCCTTCGCCGTATCGTTTATATGTGTAAACCACCGCATAGCGGCGAATACTCATCATTATTTGTCATTATCATACCTTTACCGGTGTCCCCTGTGCGATGCCATAAGCTTGTGAAGCTTTGGCTGCATAAAGGCAGATATCTTCATTCCAAACATCCCAAGCACTGTTCCAATAGGATGAATGTATCGGTACTGTGTCATGGCCACCGCCAAAACAACCGCCATAACCAGAAACCTTTTCATCGCAGAAGCCTGAATATGCCTCCCTGCATGAGTCGCATCCATATCCAATGCAATGTCCAGATGCCGGTACATATGCCAGAGAAGCCATGCTGCCACTGCCAATCCCACTAAAAGACCGCAAGCCACTGCCAGCCTGTGCCGGGATACGACCATCAGGATCACTAATACCATGATCCCCCACACAGCCAGACCTGCCATCAGTTCTTTTAAGGTCTGCTTTGCCTGTCTCATACGAATCCTCCATATCCCATAGTCTCAAAGGATTACACATCCCGTCATAAAACTTCCGCTTAAAATCTGTGCCTGATTTTATACCGTTTTGCTGCCTTTGTATTTGTAGTAAAGACAGATATTACTTCTGAGCAGTATCCTTTGTCACCTCAGAAGCATGTTCCATTTCCTCTCTGCGGGCCCGTTCCTGCCCCTGCTTTTTTAACTCTTCTATATACTGAAGTCGCTCATGCTCCTTCTTCATATCTTCTGAATAAAAGGACTTTGTCAGATAATAAACATTGCGAAAGGCCGCTCCTATTCCCAGAACGATCATAACTACAAACCATATCTGCGTATGGAACTGCCCGTCCAGCCACCAGCCGATCCAGCCACTGAGACAGATTGGCACCAGAATCGTAATACTGATCTGCGATACCATCGCAAATGCCTTCAATATATTTTTTTCCTTTTTGTTCATGACTATAACACCATTTTCAAATTCTTTCGCATTCCTGAAAGAATGCACAAAAAATCTACATATACGGATTTATTATATAATAAATTACACAAAAAGTCCACAGAATCCTTCTTCCGATTCTCTCATTGATCTACTGCCTTTTTCCGCATAATCTTTTCCATCGCTTCCGCAACCACAAGGATTTCCCGCGGTAAAGTTTCACTTAGTTTCTCAAAGTCTATTTCTTTATCTCTCCCCCGATACTGCTTTTCATACATATCAGCAAGCTCCTCATTGTGCTCCTTGTATCTGGCCATACCGATCCGATACCTCAATGAATTTGCTGCTGATGGATAATTTTCAGACTTTTGGATCCCAAAATACAAATCCCGTCTTTTGATATCTGTCGTCAGCCTCTCCAGGCGCTTCAAAAAATCCGATGTCACCTCCGGATAATGGTCTCTGATATAAGTTAGATTTCTATTCAGACAGACTGCACTTCTCTCCATCAGTTTCCTCTCCTGCGGATCAGACAGAAAACCATACTCTCCCTCTGTCACTTCATTTCCTTCAATAGACCGCAGCAGCTCCACAAGCCATCGCACATGCTCTATATGATCATCCGGATACATAAAATATGTGGAAAATTCATGATCGATCATCGGTGCAAGCTTTAGTATTTTGCCGGAACTGTCACAAAGGAATGCTACGTTTTCGTAATGATAATTCTGATCCCCCTCCAGCACAGCACAGAGTACATGCATGGCAAGACTGCAGGCAATCTCCCGATGTTCCTTAAAAAATGACGTTTCAAAAACATCCGTATAATCATAAAACATCATACAATAATTCACATACCGGTCAATGTCAATACGTTCGTCAGGATGCTGCCGGTAAAACTCCAGAAGATTCATCAGATGCTGATCCTTCCCGTGCAGAATCGGCACAGATGTCCCATAATCATAATACTTTGGCACTGCCTCTCCATAGCCTTCACAAAATGCAAGCTCATAAGGCGGCACCTCCATAAAATACTCATTGATCACTCCGGACCAGAAAACCTCTGCATAAGCAAACAGCGGCGTCGTAAATGGTTTGGACTTCGTCAGCGGTTTAAAGATCAGTCCACCCTCAAACACAGGAAAATGCTTTTCCCCTTTTACTACACCCTTTGATTCCGCTTTCAGGTTGCCAATCCGGTCCTTATAACGAAAAGTTTTTATCGGAAAATTCATCGCCTCACTCCTTTACACTAAAACAATATAATGATACAAGCAGAAAAATATAATCACAACATTTTGTAATTCTGTATCACACCCGCAATCAGAACTTATGTTCTTTTTGTGTGAATTATCATATCACGCACCGCCGTTTTCGTCTATTGACATTCTCTCCAAATCCACCCCTGTAAATTTCATATGGTATTACATAATTCTAAATCAAAATTTTATATTCTCTAATGCACATTTCATAAAACACCGCCTGTAATTTTATAATTTATTTACAATACAATTTGCACAAAAAATCATTTACAATCCCCCGCAAGCCCGTTATAATAATCTGTAATAATTTAATGACGTGAACGAAACGCATATTCACAAAGGAGAATACCATGGAGACGATTCATTTGTACCGGAGGCGTTATATGCCGGATGAAACAGTGGAATTAAAGGACGATCTGATCCTTTATCGGGATGACAATATTCTTGTGACAAAATGGAATATTCTGAAACCGCGCAAAGATATTGACCACGGTATTTCTGTGTATTATATGAAGGACGGCTTTAAGATCAGCAAGGTTTTTGATGCCAGCGACAAGCTTGTGTACTGGTATTGCGATATTATCGAGACAGAGTACCGTCCGGAGGAAAATACATACATCTTTCACGATCTCCTTATTGATGTACTGATCTATCCGGACAAACACGTTGAAGTCGTGGATCTGGATGAATTTGCCGACTTTACGGAAAATCTGACACTGCCAGCCCCACTTCTGGCAAAAGCTCTGCGCCAGACAAACAATCTCCTGCGTTTTATTTACGACGGCCACTTAGATGAGCTTACCGAACCGATCACATCCAGAGAATAGATAAAAATCACCCAAAAGAAAAACGCTGATTTTGCTCTAGTTGCGTGCTTTTCTGTTAATATATTCTGTCTTATATTTCGAATACACGATCGTCTGATCATGATAAAGTCCATAATATCCCGACATCAGATAACTCACACTGATTCCCAGCAGAAAAAACGGTACGCCATGATATCCAAACAGCTCAAATGCGATCAACATTGACGTAATAGGGCAGTTGGTCACACCACAGAAAACAGACATCATGCCCACTGCCCCACACAGCGACGGAGAGATTCCCAGAATATGCCCAAACAGACATCCAAAGGTAGCTCCCACAAAAAATGACGGTACGATCTCGCCGCCTTTAAAACCTGCTTCCAGCGTCAATGCCGTGAAAACAATCTTCCATACAAACGCTAACGGCTCTACATTCCCCTGAATCGCCCGTTGGATCACCGGTACACCGGCCCCCATATAATCATCTGTCTGCAGAATGATCGTCAACAGAATGATCACCAGAGAAGAGACAATAATTCTTATGTAAGGATTCTTTAGTTTATTCCGATAAAAATCTCCCAGAGAATGAAGCGCCATACAAAACACTACACTGAGAGCGGCACAGCAAAGTGCCAGCCCAATGATCTTCAGGCTTGGAACGACCTGAAAAAGCGGCATCTGCCGTATTTTAAATACATTGGGACCAATGCCCATATGTGTTGCAAACTTAGAAGCAACCAAAGAAGAAAATACACAAGGAACCAGCGCCGCATAATACATTACGCCAACGCTGACTACCTCCATGGAAAATATTGACGCTGCGATCGGAGTTCCGAAAATGGCCGAAAACGCCGCACTCATACCGCACATGACCACAACGCGCTGATCCTTCTCATCAAACCGGAACAGCTTGCCAAGCTGCTGCCCGATGCTGCCGCCAAGCTGCAACGCTGCTCCCTCACGTCCGGCACTTCCACCGAACAAATGTGTGATGATCGTGGAAATAAAGATCAGCGGCGCCATCCGGAATGGCACTTCCGCCTCCGCATGAATAGAGGAAAGAACCATATTCGTGCCTTTATCGTTCTTATACCGGAATACTCCGTACAAAAAAACGATCACTACACCGGCCAGAGGCAGACACAGGATCAACCAGGGATTTTCCGTCCGGAATGCCGTTACCTGACGCAGGCAAAAGGCAAACAGTGTACTGAACGCCCCGACGAAAAGACCTACAAACGCAGAGAAAATCCCCCAGCGTATAAAAACTGCAAGATTTCTCATTATTCTTCCTATATAAAATCGGATCATTTTTATCTGGCGCATAATTTCCCTCTTCCATCTGCAATGCTTTCCTACAACTCGTTATAAATATTAAAAATCAGCAATGCCAAAACCAAGCTTGTTAATGTTCCCAGCAGATACTTATTTCTAAAACTCTGTCTCCTTTAAATCGTTTGTTCTCGCCCAAGTTTTTATCGTAATTATTATCGCAATAGCAGAAAAATTTCCTAAACAGGCAAAAACAACTGTCAATATCCGTTCCATAACTCCTATCATAGAACCAACATCAAACATACCCGTCTCATTTGAATTAGGATAAATATCCTGAATCAATTTATTAATCATTATTGAGCATGGCATTATCAGCGCAAGACTCAAAAAAACAATTTTCAACGCTTCATAATAACGGCCGGCATCACAGTTGAACCCAAAAATGTGTAATATTACGCACAAAACTCCCATATGCAGCATCTGATCAATAATAAAGACAACTGTTTGTTTCATTTTCTTGTTAAAATAACAAGCCGTTGCATCTATCAATATATGTGTTGCCAATAATATTGCTATGGCACCAGTTGCAGATTTCCATCCCGCCACAAAATACAACACCAAAAACGGCACAATATACAGCACGGAATGCATTCGTAAATATTTTCCATTAAACCATATATTATTTTTACACTTCTGACATTCTCCGCACAATTCTCCCTTTGCCGCATTTTTACATCTTGCGACCTTTGTTGTTTGCAAGTAAAAATCACCAATCAAATGGAATATCAATAAAATCAAATAGTTTTCCATATATCCTCCCCTAGTAAATCAAATATCGCTTTATCCCTTGTTCTCCTTTCCTTTATTCTTGCTGATATTATATATCTGTCGATATTTTGCCGAGAAGTATTCATAATTCGAGCAATTTCTGTTGACATACCACGAACCCAAAATTCATCCATATAAAATGACAGCTTGTCATCTTTCTTTGCATTATATAAATTTCTATTTTCATACAGCATTTCATAATTTATGACAGGCATTTCATAATTTATGACAGGCATTTCCTGACTCTCCTGTCTTCTATACCCCATGCTCCAATATTCTTGTTCTAACAATTTGTATCTATTGTCCAATAACCAGCTATAAAACGAAGTATCCTCCCAGCTATCCTTAAGGGGCAGCATAATATCTGATATAATCTCAATTATATTTGCAACCTGCGGTTGTCTTAACCTGATCTGCTGAGTTGATAAACAAAATTCATTTAAATATCTGTCATATTTTGAATTTGTATTAAAGCATATGACATTACTTTTTTTTCGTTTAACCGCATTGATCGCATCCCTTGCCAAATAATATGCTTCTCCATCAAAAGCAGACGACGTCCATTCTTCCACGTCATACTTTATTTTTCCATATCCTATACCACACCTTATCTTAATAGGATATATTAAAAGCTGTAATTTTTTAATATATAAAAATGCGGCTTGTAAATCAAAAAACAACCCCTGAAATTCATCCCCTGCACTAGATACTACCTTTTTCTTTATTCCTTGTTCATATATAGTATTTAGATAATCCACGCATCCCATTAATACATTTTGTACATCATATCGATCATAATATTTCCGGGACTCTACTACATCAAACATTATCGCTGCATATTTCATGTAATTCACCTCATACCATATACTTTATCTTATGATCCAAAATTGTGCAACTCTTTTTTGTTGCTTTTCCTTTTCGCAACGTATATACGTTGCTTTCTAAAAAGGCAGCTCTTTTTTTGTTGCTTTATCCTTCCCATATAAAATCGGATCATTTTTATCTGGCGCATAATTTCCCCTTGTCTACTTAAACTTTACTGCCGTGCCATATACGATCACCTCAGCGGCTCCCTGCATCACTGCCGAGGACGCATAGCGCACATTCACAACGGCATCTGCACCCATGCTCTCCGCCTCCATTACCATTCTCTTGGTGGCAAGTGCCCGCGCCTCCGTCATCATTTCATTGTATGCCTTCAGCTCTCCACCCACAAGGGTTTTCAGGCTCTGCGTAATGTCTTTTCCAACATTCTTGGACTGTATCGTGCTTCCCTTCACAAGTCCCAGCATTTCCAGTTCCTTTCCGGTAATGTAATCAGTATTTACTAAGATCATCTTCTTCTCCTCCATCGATTTCTTTGATTCTTTCCATGCAGACATATATCATCGCTCCGCCTAACGCCGCCGGGATTACTGCCAGCACCACCTTGAGCACTACCGGTACAAGGCTGATGACCAGGCAGAAATAAAGCAGATAATACAGAACGATCAATACAGTAATAACAATCGGTGCTATCTTCTTTTTCTGATGTGCGTCCATACATTCCTCTCCTTTGATATGATGAGAATATTGTAGCATATATTTACACATAATTCCAATCCTTTCTCATGGTAGATAGAAGTCAAAAGTTTTGAAGAAAAACACAGGAAGCAGCAGTATTCCGGAAAATATGCTGTTTTACTTCATGCCGTTTTTGTTGTAATAAAAACGCAGACAATAGGATTGTCCAATCCCATTGTCTGCTTTAATACTATAGCAGCTTTGCTGTCTTTCGCATATAGTCTGTTATTTCACCTGTAATGTCTTGCGGTAACGCTTATAATTTTTCAAGGTAATCTGCAGGCTGATCTTCGTTTTCTTCTTTAATTTCTTTTTCAGGCGAACCACAAATTTACCCTTTTTATCTGCCTTAACCTGATAGGTTTTTCCATTTACTTTTACCTGAACCTTCGCTTTTGCCACGGTTGTTCCGGTTATTTTTTTGCTATTTTTCTTTGCCACAAGTTCCTTGACAGATATCTTTTTCCCGTCGGTCGTTTTTTTCTTACCCACAGCGTATCCGGCAGTACCACCGCCGTCAGCGAATCGCAGTCGGCAAATGCATTTTACAGTATTAGGCGTTAATTTTGCAATATGCCCTCTATTTCACGGCGATCGTGTCTGCGCATATCACACCAGCACGCCCATACACATCAATCTCACCAGAAATGCCGCTATCCATGCCACTGCACATTGCCAGAATACAACGCCCACAGCCCATTTGCTGCCAAGCTCTCTTTTAATAGAAGCAACCGCCGCCACGCATGGTGTATAAAGCAGACTAAATACCAGAAGGGACGCAGCCGAAAGCGGCGACAATACCGAACCGATACTGCTGCCAAAGAGAACCCCCAGCGTAGACACCACACTTTCCTTTGCCATAAAGCCGCTGAGAAGTGCCGTACAGATCCGCCAGTCTCCAAGACCAAGCGGTGCAAACAACGGTACCAGCAGAGAAGAAACTGCCGCCAATATACTGTCTGCCGAATCCTCCACCATGTTCAGACGGAGATTAAAGCTTTGCAGGAACCACACAACGATCGTGGCGATCAGAATGACCGAAAACGCCTTCTGCAAGAAGTCCTTCGCCTTCTCCCACAGAAGCTGCGCCACATTCTTTGCTCCCGGCAGGCGGTAGTTTGGCAGTTCCATAACAAACGGCACCGGCTCTCCCTGAAAAAGTGTACTCCTGTATAAAAATGCCACAAGAATTCCCATTATAATCCCAAACAGATAAAGCCCCGCCATGATAAGTCCCCCGTGCCCCGGGAAAAATACACTGACAAAGAAGGAATAGATCGGCAGCTTCGCCGTACAGCTCATAAACGGCGTTAATAATATAGTCATCTTGCGGTCACGTTCGCTGGTGAGTGTACGGGTAGCCATCACCGCCGGCACGGTACACCCAAAACCGATCAGCATTGGCACGATACTGCGGCCGGACAGACCGATCTTACGCAGCAGCTTATCCATCACAAATGCCACACGGGCAATATAGCCGCTGTCCTCCATCAGGGACAAAAAGAAAAACAGTGTTACAATAATCGGCAGAAAGCTTAACACACTTCCCACACCGGTAAAAATACCATCAACGATCAGACTGTGTATTGCTTCATTGACCTGAAGTGCCGCAAGTCCTTTGTCCACAATATCGGACAATGCATCAATCCCCATCTGCAAAATATTCTGCAGCCAGGCCCCAATTACATTAAAGGTCAGATAAAAGACAAGTACCATAATTCCAACAAAACACGGTATTGCTGTATATTTTCCTGTCAATACACGGTCAATACGCTCACTGCGGATTCGTTCCCGGCTCTCCTTCGGTTTCACAACCGTCTGCTCACACAGACGTTCAATAAAGTCAAACCGCATATCCGCAATCGCCGCACTTCGATCCAGACCTCGTTCTGTTTCCATCTGCTGTACAATGTGTTCTAACATCTCCGTTTCATTCTGATCCAATGCCAACTTTTCTAAGATCAACGGATCACCTTCAATTGCCTTCGTCGCAGCAAAACGTACCGGGATCTTTGCATTCTCCGCATGATCCTCGATCAGATGAATAACGGCATGAATACAGCGGTGCACCGCACCATTATGATCATTTTTATCACAAAAATCCTGACGCAACGGTTTCTCCTGATATTTTGCAATATGAAGTGCATGACGAACCAGCTCGTCCACGCCTTCATTTTTGGCTGCGGAAATTGGGATCACCGGCACTCCGAGCAACGCTTCCATTCCATTGACATCCACTGCTCCCTGATTGCCCGTAACCTCATCCATCATATTCAGCGCAACCACCATAGGAATATCCATCTCTAGAAGCTGCATGGTCAGATAGAGATTTCGCTCAATATTTGTTGCATCTACTATATTGATCAGTGCACACGGCTTCTCCTCCAGCACAAAATTTCTGGATACGATTTCTTCGCTGCTGTAAGGGGACATGGAATAAATACCGGGTAGATCCGTAATGTCCGTTTCCATATGTCCTTTAATGGTGCCATCCTTTCGATCCACCGTCACACCCGGGAAATTGCCTACATGCTGGTTCGAACCGGTCAGCTGATTAAAAAGCGTCGTCTTTCCACAGTTCTGATTGCCCACTAATGCATACGTCAACAGCGTTCCCTCCTGCAGCGGATTTTCATCCTCCTTGGAATGATACTTTCCCTCCTCGCCAAGACCGGGATGCTCCGTCGCCTGCAGCCGCTCCCGTCCTGCATGGCTCCTGGTTCTCTGATCGATCGGCGCAATTTCGATCTGATCCGCCTCTGCCAGCCGCAGCGTCAACTCATATCCATGAACCTGCAGCTCCATGGGATCTCCCATCGGTGCCAGCTTCACCACCGTCACCTCTGCCCCCGGGATCATTCCCATATCCAAAAAATGCTGGCGTAATGCCCCTTTTCCTCCTACCGCCCGGATCACGGCACTCTTTCCAATTTCCAGTTCCTTTAATGTCATAATCTATGCCCTCTTTATCTAATGTGATACAATTCAGCGATTAGTTTTTCTCTTCCCTCCATCGTCCATAATTCGCATTGTCTAATGATAATTTTTATCAACAAGCATAAGTTATACCAAACGATCTGTTATGTCAACAAGATATTCTTTTAGAATATATTAGCATTTTCTATGATATTTAAATCAGCAAAAAGGAACTATCGTACCAACGGATCATTTATTGTCCATTGATGCGGTAGTTCCTTTTTTAATTGTATTTATCCATGATCATATCGTAAATTCGCACCACTTCGGAAAAGCTCCGCTTTTTCTCACCCGCGGGCACATCCACGCAGCAACTATGATGCGGCAACTGCCTCAGCTTCTCCCTCGGCATCCTCAGTTTCTTCCACGTACTGAGAGCCTTCCGTAACGTCTACGATAGTTGCATCCTCTGAAGTGATCAGCTCGATCTTGTCATTCATCAATTCCTTGATATCCTTTACCTTGACACATTTCTGATCTCCCAGCTTCTCAAAATCAATATAAACCTTTTCCACAATATCTGCCGGGTCTGCCTTGTAATGGATCTCGGAAATCTCCTCATCAACGGATCCCTTTGCCAGCTCCTCATGCAGCAATACAACCTGTGCTGTTGTAGAAATTTTCTCTCCGGCAACCAGTAACTGAAAATCAATAAACATGATCCTCTTCATCAATGGATTGTAATCTACATCCTTTACGATCGCATTGTACTTCTGGTCCCCAATCTGCAGTACCGTTCTGCTGCCCTTCATGTTCTTTCTCATGAAACGCTGTGCTTCAAATTCAGAAATCTTCAAAGCTACCGGCTCCTCCAGATCTTTTCCACACAAACTGCCTGGGACATATCCCTCTCTCCGCAGCTTTTTCGCCTTTACACTCATGTCTCTTTTCTCAGCGTTTAATGTCATCATAATGATTCCTCCTTCTTTTTGCTGATCTTCACATGCGTAAAGCAAAGCTTAATCCGACCTCATCCCCGTGGAATGTTTTTACTTTATCGGAAACGATCCAACAAAGCAAAAAGACTTCCACCACACAGGTTTTTAGTGTAGTAGAAGTCCAAATCGAATCGGTTTTTCGTTTTATGCACCATAATTTTATTATAGTACCTTATTTTTGATCTGTCCAATTTCATTTTAGACAATCTTTTGCCGATCCATTTTTATTTTTTGTGCATTTTTTAACCAAAGTATCTCTTCAGAAGACCCTCGAATGCCTTGCCATGTCTGGCCTCGTCCTTAGCCATCTCGTGAACTGTGTCATGGATTGCATCCAGATCCAGTGCCTTTGCTCTCTTCGCAAGATCAAACTTACCTGCTGTCGCACCATGCTCAGCCTCTACACGCATTTCCAGGTTCTTCTTCGTGCTGTCTGTAACAACCTCGCCAAGAAGCTCTGCAAACTTTGCTGCATGCTCAGCCTCCTCATATGCTGCCTTCTCCCAGTAAAGTCCGATCTCAGGATATCCCTCGCGATGAGCCACACGAGCCATTGCCAGATACATACCAACCTCAGAGCACTCTCCGTTGAAGTTTGCACGAAGATCTGCCATAATGTCCTCCGGTGCGCCCTTTGCAACACCTACAACGTGCTCAGCAGCCCAAGTCTTGTCATCTCCCTGCAGGATGAACTTATCTGCGCCAACTCCACACTGTGGACACTTCTCCGGTGCCTGATCTCCTTCATAAACATAACCACATACAGAACATACATACTTTGCCATAATCGTAATCTCCTTTTCTTTTATAATTTTATAACATTTGTTTGCCTTGTCTCCTTAATAGTAATGATTACTGTTTCTGATAAGAATATAACAAATCTTTTTCCTATTGTCAACACATTTTTTCAAAAAATCTCATCTTTTTGATCAAATTCGCTCATTTACTTCTTGCAATTCGGACATAATCCATAAAACAATACTCTATGCCCCTGGATCTCGCCATCAAATCCGGCCCCCGCGATCTGATCAATATGATCAATGGGATCCATATCCAGATCCATCACGCAGCCGCACCCCTGGCAGGCAAAATGATAATGAGGTCTTGTATCTCCGTCAAAATGATCTACCCCGTCACCACAGTCCAGACGCAGTGCTTCTCCCTGCTCCACCAGCAGATTCAGATTACGGTAAACCGTTCCCAGACTAATACGAGTATACTCATTTTTGATATTATTATACACGACCTCCGCTGTAGGATGAGACTTTGTCGAGAGCAGATACATCCGTATCGCCTCCCGCTGTTTACTATAACGTATTGCAGCCATCTCATTCTCCTTTCGTTAAATAATAGTAATTGTTACTGTTATTTTAACATAATTGGGCAATATGTCAATCTTTTTCTTCTCCCGGCAAATATCTCCTGTTCATCTATTCCATTCAGGCAGCAATCTTAAATCCCCCGCAGGAATGGTCATAAATAACCTCTTTGACACCGGCATATTCTCCGGAATCATAATAGTATGCCCGGATATCATCGATGTCTCTCTGTATCGTCCTCTCATCAACTCCATACTCCTGTGCCAGATACGCCTTTGTTAAAATCTTCCCGGCCTCCAGAGCAATGAACATGTCAAGGATTCTCTCATATTTATGCTTCTTCATGACTCCTCCTTTCCGGCGGCCGGCAGAAAACACCGGCCGCCAGCTGCTGCCCCTTATGTAACTAGAATACTTTTTTGATGATCATCTTCACAACGCCTTCAGCCACTGCAGGTAACATTGTTATCACAACTTTTTTAAACATACTCCTCACCTCCCTCCGGGATCACGAAAGACAAGCATACGCCTGTCAATCTTTGCTCGCCCACTCACTGAGTACCACATTGACAACAACAGGAATAACTTCGATCATAATCTTCTTAAACATAATTCCACCTCCCGGAAACTTGCTATATTTTATTTACATCAATCATTATACAAGCATAATCATAACTTTACTATGAATATTTTAATCATTTTATAGTTACTATATTATTGTATTTTCTCTATTTTTCTGATATATTGGTTCATATAAGAATAACTTTTCCAAGTGAGATAAGGAGGATTATTATGTCTTTTCCCCAATTAAACACAGAAAATAAGCTGCATGTTAATTTAAGCCGGCATGCCAATGCGATCATCGAAAGTGACATGGCCGCTTTTCAGATATCCACTAAATCTACCTTTATCAATCAGATCATAACCAACTTCAAGGATACCGCCGAAACAACCATATCCTCGTCCTCAGAGAGATATAGACAGCGGCATGCCGAGGCTCTCGCCGGTTACGTGAAGGAGAACGATTCTCTTCAAAAGAGTGGTTCCGCTGAGAATTTTATTGATGCATTGGTTGACAATTATATTAAAACGACATCACACCGGCACTATGACAAGGGCTCCAGCTTCAAGATCCGGTTAAATAACGATAATGTGGATTATTTTACAAACGAGAGTACAGAAAACAACTATTATCCCAGCGTAAGCTCCTATGTGAAATCACTGATCGAGGAATACTGCCGCAAACCTTACCTGGAACGGGAATCCATTTATGCGAAAAATCTGTTTGAAACGATCGATACTGCGATCCGGGAGCAAAAAGTTCTGTCTCTGCGTATTAAAACAAACTCCCGCGCCCGCGGGCAGGATGTTGTAAAGATCAAACCCTACCGGGTGGAAACCGACGTATTGTCCATGTATCGTTATGTCATCGGATACGAGATCGTTTCCTCCGATCACGAGAAAGGTCATACCCTGAAAAGCTTTTCCTGCCGGGTAACAAATCTGGAAAAAGCCCGTATCCTGCAACAGCACGCCTTTATAAGCAAAGAGGATAAAAAAAAGCTTGATATGGAGATTGAAGAAAAGGGTGTACAATTCGTCAACGAGGAATTGATGGACTGCAGGATATATTTGAGCGATAAAGGGATCCAATTATATAACCGCATCCTTCACCTGCGCCCACCTTACAAAAAAATAGACAAAGACGGCCACACCTATACATTCAGATGCAGCCGGAGACAATTGGAATATTACTTTTTTAAATTCGGCGCTGATGCGATCATCCTGTCCCCCGAAGCATTAAAAAGTCATTTTGCCCATTCCTACGAAAATGCCGTCAAGGCTTATT
>CADAKW010000046.1 GCA_902788645.1 uncultured Lachnospiraceae bacterium | reverse complement strand
GACCTTTGTCATCATACTTGTATATTTCTCTAATTTTTCCTTTTCCTCTGCGATCTTGCTCTCCGGAGCCTTGCTCATAAACTTCTCATTGTTAAGCATACCGTTGACACGCTTAAGCTCTCCCTCGAGACGCTTCTTCTCCTTGGTAAGGCGTTCCTTTTCCTTCTCAAAATCAACAAGATCAGCAAGTGGCATGTAGATCGTTGCCTTTGGAATAACAACAGATACTGCATTCTCCTCGATACCTGTCTTATCCATCTGAACGAAAAGCTCAGAAGCATAGATCATATGCTCATAGGCATCTCTGCTGCCCTCCAGCACTTTGCAGGTTGCCTCGTCGTCTGCAACGATATAAACCTGCGCCTTGCGGGAATTGGCTACATTCATCTCGGTACGGATATTACGGATACCGCGGATAACGTTCTTGATATTCTCTGCCATTTCCTCGGCTGCCGGATTATTCCACTGCTCCTTGTACTCCGGCCATGAAGAGATCATAATGGACTCTTCCTCTGACTGGATCGTGCAGAAGATCTCCTCTGTGATAAACGGCATATACGGATGAAGCAGCTTCAAAGAATCGATCAACACCGTACGGAGTGTCCAGAATGCTGCATTAGCAGAAGCAGGATCCTCCTCCTTCGCAAACAGTCTCGGCTTTACGATCTCAATATACCAGTCACAGAACTCGGTCCAGATAAAGTCATTGATCTTCTGTACGGCTACTCCCAGCTCGTACTTCTCCATATTCTCGGTAACTTCCTTCGCCAGGGTATTTACCTTGGAAAGGATCCATTTATCTGCCTCTTTCAATTCATCATATGCAGGTTCTGTGATGGTATTGTCACCAAGATGCATCATAATGAAACGGGACGCATTCCATACCTTATTGGCAAAGTTACGGCTTGCCTCTACACGCTCCCAGTAGAAACGCATATCATTACCCGGTGCATTTCCTGTGACCAGCGTGAAACGAAGGGCATCTGCACCATACTTATCAATCACCTCCAATGGATCAATACCATTACCGAGGGATTTACTCATCTTACGTCCCTGACTGTCTCTTACCAGTCCGTGGATCAGTACCGTATCAAACGGAACCTTGCCGGTGTGCTCCAGTCCGGAGAACATCATACGGATGACCCAGAAGAAAATAATATCATATCCGGTTACAAGTGTACTGGTTGGATAGAAATAATCCATCTCCTCGGTATTGTCCGGCCAGCCAAGGGTACTGAACGGCCACAGTGCGGAAGAGAACCAGGTATCCAGTGTATCCGGATCCTGACGCATCGGCTTACCACATTTTGGACAATTACAGCTGCTTTCCTTTGTTACAACCATCTCTCCACAGTCGTCACAGTAAAACGCCGGAATCTGATGTCCCCACCAGAGCTGACGGGAAATACACCAGTCACGGATATTCTCCAGCCAGTGATAATATGTCTTATCAAAATGAGGTGGTACAAACTTGGTATCTCCATTCTTTACTGCCTCAATGGCAGGCTTTGCCAGATCATCCATCTTAACAAACCACTGAAGAGATACTCTTGGCTCTACTGTTGTATGACAACGGTAGCAGGTTCCTACATTATGCTCATGATCCTCGATCTTTAAGAGAGCACCTTCTGCCTCCAGATCAGCCACGATTGCTTTTCTTGCCTCATAGCGGTCCATTCCTGCATATTTCGGATAATCCTCTACGATCTTGGCATCGTCTGTCAGTACATTGATCACTTCCAGATTGTGACGCTTTCCTACCTCAAAGTCGTTCGGGTCATGTGCCGGTGTGATCTTTACAACACCGGTACCAAACTCCATATCTACATAATCATCTGCGATGATCGGAATCTGACGATGTACGATTGGCAGATCAAGCATCTTTCCTACCATATCCTTATAACGCTCATCATTTGGATTAACTGCAACGGCAGTATCACCGAGAAGCGTCTCCGGACGTGTGGTTGCCAGATCAATATATCCGGTACCGTCTGTGGTCTTATAACGCAGATGCCAGAAGCTTCCTGCCTGATCCTCATACTCTACCTCTGCATCCGAAAGAGAGGTCAGACAATGAGGACACCAGTTGATAATACGCTTTCCACGATAGATCAGTCCCTTGTTGTACAGCTTCACAAATACTTCCTTTACTGCCTTGGAGCATCCCTCATCCATGGTGAAACGCTCTCTGTCCCAGTCGCAGGAAGAACCGATCTTTTTGAGCTGTTCTACAATGCGGCCACCGTACTGCTTCTTCCAGTCCCAAACATGCTCCAGAAACTTCTCTCTGCCGATATCATCCTTGGAAATACCCTGCTCCCGAAGCTTTTCTACTACCTTTGCCTCTGTTGCAATGGATGCATGGTCGGTTCCCGGTACCCAGAGTGCCTCATAGCCCTGCATTCTCTTGAAACGGATCAGAATATCCTGAAGTGTATTATCCAGAGCATGTCCCATGTGGAGCTGTCCTGTGATATTTGGCGGCGGCATAACGATCGTAAACGGTTTCTTGCTGCGATCTACCTCCGCATGAAAGTATTTTTTCTCCTGCCACTTGTCATAGGTTCTCTTCTCAATGTCCGCAGGATTGTAGTTTTTTTCCAGTTCTTTTGCCATTGTCTTACATCCTTTCTCTTATTATCTATAATAATTTTCTTTATCAGCGCATGACGGAGTTTCAAAAAACTCCTCCTATAATCTAATCCCCTTAGGGTTCATTATATCTTACGTTTGTCCACCGGGTTCAGCCCGAAGCTCTCATAGGTCGCATTATAATACTTCCAGAAGTCCTTCGCCTTGGAAAACAGATTGTCATATACTCTGCCATCCAACTCTACCCATGCATGGCTGGTATCATGGCACACATAGACATCCTTGTAGCCAATCTCATGAAAAAGAAATGCCAGCGCGGATGACTCTGACACGCAGCATCCCGCATGATGCCGGAAAATATCATTGGCAAAGGTGCTTTCCCAGCCCTTTTTCTTATAAATCGGCTCCAGAAAACGATATCTGCGGTAATCACATTTCATAATGTACTTATAACACTTCATTTTCTTTTGCTCCCGTGTGTCCGAGGGCTTCGTGATCTGCTTCAGCAGCCTTGCCGCTGTGCGCATGGTTTCTATCTTTTTGACGCTGAGCTTTGTCTGCACAGCCTGACTTTTCCGGAGACGGATTCCATCTACCTTTCCATGATGTACCAGCACTCCTGTACTCCGGTCCAGATAATAATACTCTCCGCCCCGTTTCAGCCAGCCGTGATACATATCTCCGTTTTTGTCAAAATAATATGTCTTTTTCTTCAGGGTGAGAAAGCTTCTGGTCAACTTCCTGCCACCTTTATACACATACCATGTGGTGTATTTCTTATGAACCAGTCTGCCCGGCACCGGTGTAGCCGTAGGCTTCACTGTTGGATCCGGCTTTGCTGTGCTCTTTGGCTTTGTCACAGCTGCGGATGACTCCGGTCCTTGTGGCTGCCCTGTGACTCCCGCCGTTGCCTGAGTCCCCGGCGGTTCTGTGATGGCATCCGCTGTCACAGCAGGCGGTGACTCCTCTGCAGGAGCCTGCGTCTGATCTCCGGCTGTCCCCTTCGTATCCTCGATACCGGAGACTCGAAGGATCCCTCCTGAGCTGTAGTAAAGCTCCTGATGCTGCACTACCGTTTCTCCTGTGGTCTCACAGAATGTCCTCTGCCCTGCGGCAGATCCCGTAACACAGCCTGTGGCAGCATGAACGCTTTTTCCACCGCCACTGCTGAGAATCCCCAGTGCCAGCACAGCTGTAACGCCAAGCCAGACTTTTCTGTCTCTGGTCTGTCTGTTCCTTTTCATCTGCTGCTCCTGTCTATTCTACACTGTCTACGATCCAGGTTTTCTTATTCTCTGTGTGGCAGTACACTACAAAGCCATCATACTTGGCGATACCGTCATACTCATTTTCATAATAACAGCTTGCCGCCTTGGAAAGCTTTTTATATTTGCCGATCGCCTTGACGAGACTGCTGAGCTTCTTTCCGATATATTTCTTAGCCTTTTTCTTATTCTGCTGTACCTTCTTCTGGGACTTTGTATCCTTCTTACCCTTGGTGGCAGACTGTGTCGTCGTGGTGGTGGCACGCTTTGCAGCACTTACATAAACCACCTGCTGTGATCCCCGGGCTGCCTCCTGAGGCAAAGCCGTCACACTGCCAAACAGCATACAGACGATCGTCCCTGCAAGTACGATCTTCTTCCTCTTCATCTCTTGATCCCCTCTTACTTTTCAATATTTACCCTATTTTATTTATGTTACCACATATTTCCCCAGAAATCCAGTTGTATAATAGCTTCCATCCTTTTTTGTAATAACCTCGATCTGATAATGGTCACGGGGCAGGGCAGAGGTATCAATATAGGCGCCGTAGCTGTATGCCCGGTCCGCTTTCTCATCCATTGGATCGTATACCGACGGAAATGCCTCAAACATCAGCAGATTCTTCTTTCCATACATACTGATATAAACCTCCGAATCGTCGTCTGTCCACCGTTTGTCCGTCTCCCCGGAGATCCGAAGCACTCCCTCCGTCACCTCTTCTGTCTCCATTGTGGCCGTGGTCTGACCGGTTTCCTCCACATCCTGATCAAATGCCACGCCCGGAGCCATCATATAAGGGACTCCCTCCAGCAATGTCGGAATCTGCCTCTGTGCCAGCTCGATCACCACATCATCAGCCTTGTGGGTATCCACCAGGCTTAAGTCATATGGTACTTCCTTGGTAAAATAGCCCGCTGAGTACTCCTGCGCCATAAAGGGAACCAGTGCGTTTCCAAAGGAATCCCGGTACATCACCAGACTGTTATGCTTCTTTTGCTTTTTATGCCCCTCTTTCACCGAATCCTTCTGACCGGCCTTTTCCGTCTGGTTTTCTGTCTGGATCTCCATCTGCTCCGTAGAGGTGACGCTGTTGACATATTCATATGTCCACGGACGATCGTAGATCACATTCCAGTCCTTTTTTGTACTCTTTGGAAATAACATTCCCTGAAGATCTCCGGAGAAATTTTTCTTCCGGGTATATGACTCGTTCTCATAATGGATATGATCTTTTCCAACAAAATCCAGTAATGTTTCGCAGGCGATGGATGCTCCCAGATTATTCCAGTGTGTGTCCAATTTATGGTACACCTGTTTCTTCTCCTTCCGAAGATGCATCTGCAGATCCACATAATGAACCTTTTGCTCTTTCATTTCTGTGATCAGGTGCTCCAGATTCCCCTCACCGCTTCCTGCCTGAAAACGATCCGGCATATATTTCCCATAGAGCGTATTTTTGTTGGGTGCCACGGTAAATGCAAACTCCGCTCCCTGCAGCTCCACACCCTGCTGGATGAGACGTACCACGGCAGCGCAATTATGGATTTCCCTGTCCGACAAAAGATTTCTTTTCTGATAATCATTCATGGTCTCCTGAAAAAACAGCCAGCCAGCCTTTCCCACGATCACCTTATCATTGGCGGAGCTGTGAAAGATCTCCGCTTTCAGCTCCGCATCGGCCGTGATCAATTCCTGACGGAATGCAAAATGATCTGCCACATAATCGGTAATCCCCTGAAAGAAGTCTGTATTGATCCTGCCGTTCCGGATCAGCGAAGGCAGTGCTTCCTCATGCTTTTTCTCAATGCTAAGATCCGCATGATAAACGCTCATCCCCACAAATGGGATCAACAGAATGAGAAAAAACAACGCAATAAATATTCTTTTTTTCATTCACGGCTCCTTTCCTCTTCATCCCGGAGATGATCACATGCTCCGGTCCGGCAGATACATGATTAAAAACGAAAATAAATAAATGGATTATACGCCGCTGACGCCAGACTGCAAATGCAGAGCAGAAACAACACAAGTACCCCCACATAACGCAGATTTTCCCAGGCTGCGCCATGAGCCTCCTGCCACCGTGACATCCTGCCTGCAAGCTTTTCTGTCACCGGATAGGAAAATAAAATGCCTGCAGCCAGAAGTGCTGCCGTATAACCGTCCAGCCTCTCCACAATAAACTGTCTTGATAACACATCCCATGAAAAATTGCCAAACATAGCCCGGATCATCTGCCAGCCATATGCGGCGGTATCTGCCCGGAACATCACAAACGCTGTCACGGCAATGATCCATGTATAAAGGTTTCCGATCCACTTGAAACAACATTTCCGGATCGGCAGGATCGTGTCCTCCAGCACATTCATCACGCCATGGATCATCCCCCAGATCACAAAGGTCCAGTTGGCACCATGCCAGATGCCCGTCAAAAAGAAAACGATCAGCTTATTTATCTCTGTCCGAAGCTTACCTTTGCGGTTGCCTCCCAGCGGAATATAAACATATTCCTTAAACCATGAGGACAGAGAAATATGCCATCTCCTCCAAAATCCATGGATACTGTCCGCGCTGTATGGGTGGTCGAAATTTTCCTGAAAATGAAATCCAAACATAGACGCCAGTCCGATCGCCATATCCGAATATCCGCTGAAATCATAAAAAATCTGCAGCGCATAGCATATAGCTCCCAGCCATGCCACTGCCATACTGTACTGTCCGATATTCAGGTCAAACACCTGATCTGCAATGCGTCCAAGTCCGTTGGCAAACAAAAGCTTTTTGGCCAGTCCCTTTACAAAACGACAAATCCCCTCCACCACACCGTCTGCAGTGATGGTTCGGTGGTCAAGCTGCTCTTCGATCTCTCCCCAGCGCACGATCGGTCCGGCGATAAGCTGCGGGAAAAAGGATATGTAAAGGAGCACCTTGATAAAGCTTTTCTGGCACATGTCCCGATTCCGGTACACATCGATCACGTAAGACATCGCCTGAAAAGTAAAAAATGAAATCCCCACCGGAAGTGCGATCTCCGGTACAGACAGGTGCAGTCCGGCAATATGATCAATATTGTCCACCAGAAATCCGGCATACTTAAAGGTTCCCAGAATGATCAGATTACACAGTACCGAGAGCACCATCAGAAACCGCCGCATCCCCTGTCTCTCCGCTGCTGCCAGGCTCCTGCCAAATCCGTAATTCATGGCGGCCGATGCGATCATCAAAAAAACATATACCGGTTCCCCAAAAGCATAAAAAATAAGACTCGCCGCAGTCAGAAACAGATTTTTGGCCCACAGAGGACGGATCAGCAGATTCCCCAGAAATACTACCGGAAGAAATATAAATAAAAATATTGCAGAGCTAAATACCATCTTGTGTCCTTTCTACATTTTATTATATAGGACAAAAAGAGCCCCGAAGGACTCTTCCTGTATAAGCTTCGAAGTCAAAATACCATAAATATTCCGACTCTGATATTTATTCCATTGATTACGCAAGCTTGCTCTTAGCAACCTCAACGAGAGAAGCGAATCCCTCAGGATCAGAGATAGCCATCTCAGAAAGCATCTTTCTGTTGATGTCGATCTGTGCCAGCTTCAGTCCATACATGAACTTGCTGTATGAAAGACCGTTAAGTCTTGCTGCTGCGTTGATACGAGCGATCCAGAGACGTCTGAACTGTCTCTTCTTCTCTTTTCTACCTGCGAAAGAGGAAGTCAGGGCTCTCATTACAGACTGCTTTGCTACTCTATACTGCTTAGATCTTGCTCCTCTATATCCCTTTGCAAGCTTTAAAACTCTATTGTGTTTCTTCTTTGCATTTAATCCGCCTTTAATACGTGCCATTTGTCTTTCCTCCTTAAATTATTTAGAATATGGTAAAATGCGCTTCATCATCTTTGCGTTTGTTGCATCTACCTCTACAGCTTTTCTCAGGTTTCTCTTTCTCTTTGTAGACTTCTTATTCAGAATGTGGCTCTTGTAAGCCTTCATCTTCATGAGCTTACCTGTTCCTGTAGTTTTGAAACGCTTTGCAGCTGCGCGCTTTGTTTTCATTTTTGGCATGATAGTTTCCTCCTTATTTGCATAATATTTATAATCTGGCGTATCTGCATCAGCAGTACACCGCCTTGAAAGCCTTGCTCACCGAATAAACGGTCAGCCAATCTTTACTGCCTCTTCTCTGATAAGAACATTACCATGGTACGGCCTTCCATCTTGGCAGGCTTATCCACAACAGCAATATCCTCCAGCTTTTCGTAAAAGCTGTCCAGAATCTGTTTGCTATAATTGATATGTGCAAGCTCACGACCACGGAAACGAAGGGATACCTTCACACGATCACCCTTGCTCAGGAATTTTCTCGCCTGATTTGCTTTTGTATTCAGGTCGTTTACATCAATGTTTGGAGACAACCGGATCTCTTTTACTTCCATTGTTCTCTGCTTTTTCTTGGCCTCTTTCTCACGACGTGCCTGCTCATAACGATACTTTCCGTAATCAACGATCTTGCACACCGGAGGCTTTGCATTCGGTGCAATCTTGACCAGATCAAGATCTGCTTCTCTTGCAAGCTTCATGGCATCTCTTGCCGACATAATTCCTAACTGTTCCCCGTCCTCGCCGATCAGACGAATCTCTCTGTCTCTGATCTGCTCATTTACTGCTGTCCTACTAATGTTCCTGCACCTCCATACATTAAAAAAGTGGATAAGCAAAGCTTTATCCACTGATCCTGTCAAAACCACGTTCCTGTGATTGATGTCATTATTTAACCCAAGTCACTTTCTGTGCTAAGGTGAGAGTGGATTTCTCTGCTTTGTTGTTATTATCGATCGTGCCACAAAACCCTGTGATCTGTAGCACAACATAAAGAATGTTATCATATGGCATTTTATTTGTCAAGCACTTCTTTTAAGATTTCCTGACCAAATTCACTGTTCTCCACAACCTCCCGGATATGCTGCTCATATTCCGTTTTGGTATCTGTATTGTACTGAATCTGTTCCCTTAGCTTCTGCCTTCTTTGATTCAGATCGTGACGGATCTCCACCATCTCACGGTCATCCAGGATCGCATAGGTCTGCACCAGCCATACCTCCGTGTCGTTGACACCGTGGCTGTCCAGCAGACGCTGCAGAGAATCATTGCTTTTGGCAAGCTGTTCGGTATTCTCCCGGAAACGCCGCTCATACTCCTTTGTCTTGCAATACTCTCCCCAGAGATTTTCAAAATCAGCCGCATTTTTCACGCCGAACTTTTCCCTGTTGTAATCCAGCACACTGACATTGTTGACATATTTGATCTTGGTCCGGTTCAAAAGCTCCACTGCTTTATTGTATTTTTTGTCGGAAACGGCGATCTCATACCGGTTTTTGTTGGACTCCGTAAAGATCACAGCCGCCGCAACGGCAGCCAGTGCCAGTGTCCCGATATACGGATAGGTCATATTGCTGTCCAGATTAAAGTACAGGATAATGAACAGCACGATCAGGGAGCCGATCAGCACGGAGATTCCTTTGGCAAGCTTTTTCAAAAAATCCTGCCGCTCAATGATCTCTCTCTGGCTCTCCCGGATATACGCCTTTTCTGCCTCCAGATGACGGATATCACTGTCGATCGCCTTCTGGTACATCTCGTTCTGGTACATTTTTTTGATCTCGTCGATGAGATCATCCTGATAACGGTCAAACCGCCGCACCTGACGCTCCGTGATCGTGAGGGTTCTGTTTTTATATTGATTACGCTCCTGCAGAAGTCTCTGAATCCTTTTGCAAAGCTCCAGCAGAGAAGCTCTGTCTTCCCCTGCGATCCGGTCAATCTTCTGGATATCCGTCAGATATTCTGTCACCCGGGTGTATTCTGTTTTGGCAATGCTGATCTGTTTCTCACAGTCCTTCACAGACTCACAGCAATCATGGATATACCGCTTCTGCTCTGCCTTCCCCTTCGGAATGATATGCTCTGTCTCCAGCTCCTTCCGGGAAAGTCTTGCCGGTTCTCCCTGTGTATCATTGCTCTCCGGCAGGCTGTCGTCCTCCGGCTCCCGTACTGATCCGGGTGCTTCCTCTGTCATTGCCTGCTCACGTTTTCTTTTCTTTCGTTTCCTGATGCGGTCCCAAAAAGCCATCTGCGATGCCCCTTTCTCTGCTTATATGATTGGAAAATGAATCCTCCGTTCTTTTACGGAAGCATGCTTTTGCGGTATTCCGTCTTCCACTGAAGAAGCAGCTCTCCGGCAAGCTTCTCATAGGAAGGATCTCCCTGTTCTTTCATTCTCCGGATACGCCGTACTGTTTTACATTCCCTGCTTTCCACGCTCTGACGCAGAGCCTCCTCATACTGTGCGTCCATAAAGGTCTGCTGCTCTCTGGTCACACCCATCTGCGCTGCGGTTTTTTCATACTCCTCCGGCATACCTCCAAGTTTCAGACAATACAGGCATGCCTCCAGTGCCCTCTGCTGCTCTGTATATTCATAGGCCTTCTGAAAAGCCGCACAGCCATGACGATACTCCCCCATGCCTGCCAGCGCCACCCCAAGTCTGTAATAAATATCTCCAAACTCCTCTGATTCCGCATTGATCATATCGGGATTTTTTAATATCCGTTCGTACTCCTGCCTTGCCCGCTCCAGACTGCCGTTTTTTAGGTACGTATCTGCCTTGATCTTTTGTCTGCCACGCATCGGTACGTTCTGCGTCTGATCCATGATGGTGATCAGCTCATTGATCTCCTGCTCCGTATAATAATCACAGCTGCAGCACAGCGTCACAACAATGTCCTTTAGATTGTTGTGGTCCTTTCTCATTTTGTCCAGCTTGTCCGCTGTTTCCTCCATGCCAAGCTCGCCCCGGATCCAGTCGGCAAATGCCCGGTCAAAGACCTCCTCCTGCATCATATAGATATTGTTTCTGATATAGTAGCAGACTTCCTCGATGGAATATACCTTTGTCTTTGTCATCGGAAAACAGTACGGCTGCTTCGCAATAACACTGCTGCATAATATTAATTTGCCCATCAGACTCCTCCAATCTGCAATTTACAAGCTAAGATAGCGTTCCCATATCCGGTTGCTGGAAGGACAAAACTCTCCAAAGCCGTCGTCCTTCAATGTGACAATGCAGTGTGATGCATCGGCAAAACGGAGACGCAGGGTAAATCTGGTCATCTTGTTGGGTCTCTCATCAAACCCCTCCAGAGATAACAGATGAACCGTCGTTTCTCGTTTGATGGCATTCTGGATCGTGAGCTGCAATTCCTCCTCTCCATCCGGGATAAAATCAACACTCTCATCCACGTCCTTCCACGGTACGCCGGCCTTGACCAGAAGCACCTCCTGCATTTTGGCATCACAATAAACCCGCAGAGAAATACTGGTGTGGATCATCTCCTGATCCAGAAAAAGAAAGTCTCCCATCACGCCCTCTCCGGCAAGCTCTCTCGCCGCGATGCAGGCACCCTTGGTAAACAGATTGCTTCCGCGGAATACACGCCGTCCGTTGCACAGCTGACTCAGCGCCGTGTTGGCCCACTCGCCCTGAAAGCCCTCTCCCGTCACATAGATCGTGGAGATCATCTGCTTATGCATCTGGGTATTGGCAAGATTTACAAAAGCATACTCCATCTTAAAGCTGCTGTCATGCTCCATCATATCCCAATTCAGGCTCTGGCTCAGATCCATCCTCTTGACACCCACAATATAAGGAATATTTCTCCTGTCAATATGGATCTGGGAATAAAACAATCCCTCTCTGCCAAACTCAAACAACGCCACATCTCCCAACCACAGCTCTTTTTTCTGGCTCAGGGCATAATACATATAGCTCTGCTGATGGAGCTGTATGACAAAACGATCCTCGCCTATCCCGATCTGATTCATTGCTCCCTTGATGGCATTTACCAGATTGTCCGTTTTTTCGGACACCGATATCACAAGCTTGCGGATCGTTTCACTGGGAAAATACTCCTTGAGGCAGCTCAACAGCTTTACAAAATAACGTACCAGCACATCCACCGGCTCTAACTCCATATCACCGGATACCACCTTACCCTGACCGGATATCTGTTTTAATATGTCCCGGAAAACGTACACTTCCTCCCGCTCCTCTGCCAGCAATGCCTCTGTGCCAAACAGCCATTCCTTTTTGACCGGCTGATATGACAACACCGTCGGACACTCGTATTCTCTCTCCCGTCCCACCAGACGCCCCACCGGGATCACCTTGTCCATATCACGGTGGTAACAGGAAATCTGCGTCACGTCATCACACAGATCGATCCCGGCCAGTACTTTTCTATCTTCGGTCATTGTTCCCTCTGCCTCCATCATCCGGTTTCATCAAAAATTTTACAATCGCCCGTTTCTCCGCATACTCCTGCATCTGATCCAGCAGGACGTCCTGACTCCTGCCTGACTGCAGCATCCGGTTCAGCATCTGATAACCGCTCATGCCCTCCATACCACTCATCTGATCAATATAGCTTAAACAGACCGGCGCTGTTTTGATCTCGTTGCCCACCTCATCCGTCTCCAGGATCTCATACTCCACAGTTTCATCCTGAAAAAGAATAAAGCCCTTCACACGGATCCCTTCAAAAACGTCTCTCATACTCTCCGTCATCGGTTCCTGTCTCCGGCCATCTATGATATATGCATATCGGATCCTGACATCATGCTCCGGATCCGCCGTATAATCTATATACTGCTCCTTGAGAAGTGTATCCGGCAGGGACAGTTTGTCCTTAAACGCCTGAAAATACGGCAGCACCATATCCTTTTCATATAACTGGTGCAGATTGTAATCCACAAAAACAGCTTCTCCTCCGGTGAGCATACTGTGTCCTGACAGGTATTTGAGAACCGCCAGAAGACACGGTATATTTTCCTCCACCTGTACATGCTGGTAAAAGGACTCAAAGATCTCCTCCGGGAGCTTTTCTCCATGCACCAGATAGTCATATGCCTTCTTCTTGAGAAAAGCCCGGATCAGCTTTTTGTTAAAGCCCTTTTCCTCATAATAAAAGAATACCTGATATGCATCCGGAGCCATCTGTCCCGTAAAAAGGATCTGTGCCAGCAGACGCTCTGACAAAACCTGTATATCAATGCCAAACTCCCGGCATGCGGACCAAAGTCTTGTCATTTCCGGGATCGTACCGGAATAGTGGTCGCACAGATATACAAGCAACGGCTTATCGAACTCTCCGCCCTCAAAAATATACCAGGCAAGCCTGAGCAGATTCTTGTCCTCCTCCGCACCGGTAAAAGCGTGTCCTGCAATCTTTAACAGGCGTTTGGGATCCATGCCTTCCCATCCAAACAGCAACAGCCCCTCAAAGCCTTTTTCATATTTATGACGTACCGCACAATACTCCATAAAATTTTTGCGGTCTCTTGGCAGGATATTTTCCCAGTCCATATGCTCCAGTTCATGATCCAGAAGCTCTCCCTGGAAATTATCAAAATAATATTGCATTTGTATGGCAAAAAGTGATTTTCTGAAATATCGATCCAGCCCTGCTATCCCAAGGATCCGGCGACGGAGCTGCGACACATCCTCTCCGGTCCGGTTCTCCTGTACCGCCTTTTGGTATAAATGCAAAAGAACACGGACATTGTCTCCCACAAACGGCAGACATTTTACCACCAGATGATCCAGATGAACCATCCGGTGCACTGTATATCCAATGGATGAAGAATATCTGCGGCCCTCTCTGTCCGTCAAAAAGATCTGCGGCTCCGGAGTAAATACAGAGATCATGGCTCTGCCCCGGACAAACGCCGCCGTCTCCTCCTGCTGCAGCTCCCGGTGACGCACCACCACACCGGCGATCCGGGGATCACTGCACCGGATCTCTCGGGCAAAAAGAATGGATGGCAGTGCCTGTGCGATTTTTTCATCTATGAGCTCCTCCCGCAGAAACTCCTCATAGATCACCGCCAGATCATCATTGATCCTTCCCTGTTCCACCTGCTCCAGTGCAAACCGCTCCATTGCTGCTTTATAACCGTCATACATTGTCCGGTCTCTGTCCTTATGGCGGATCACATAAGCATAAAGCATGGCTTTCTTGGTGGCATTTAACTGATTATTGTATGAAAAATACAGCAACACTCTGTCGGGAAGCACCATATCCGGCGTTTCCTCCAACGCATAGATATAATTTTCATACAGATCCGTAATCTGTAATTTATGCTGTATGCCAAGCCCATACCATTTGACATTGTCCGGGGATACTCTGCGTTCCCGCATCAGAAGCTGACAGATCATCGTGAGCAGATCATCCGACGGACGCTCTTCATACATCTTGTACATATCCTGCAGCATAACTCCCGTAAAATCTCTGGTTCTGCTGATCAGATACGCGTAGCGGAACTGAAGCTCCTCCTCCAGGATCCGGTTGGAAAGTCCCCAGTGAAGTGCCTGTGCCCTGGCATCTGTGAGCTCCAGCACAAGCTCCGGCGCATTATTGTAAAGCCGGCAAAGCTCCAGATAGAGAAGGGGACTGTGACAGCCGTTCTCGATCTGCTCCAGGATGGCACTCTGACGTTTTGCAGAGATCCGGTAGCTTTCATCCATCTGCAGCAGAAACCAGAGGATCAGCCAGTGACTGTGACCGGTCTGATAACATTCCCTGATCCTCGTCAGGGCGTCCGCCCTTTCTGCCGCCTCCGGCTTCCACAGATATATCAGATAATAATAAGAGCAATATAATAACGGTTCCTGCTCCTGTATGGTAAGCAGCCGGTCCTCCAGCTGGGTCATCCCCAGATGAAATGCTTCTTCCTTCTGCTCCTGCAATGCCAGATGGATCCGGAATACCCTCGCCAGCCAGCCATAACGGCTCTCCTCCTGCGCAGGCTGTTCCAGACCGGCAACGCTTTTTGTGGCTGCCTGAACATAATCCTTCTGGGACATTTTCCCCGCCTGATAATACAGAAAACTCCGGTACAGATTCCATACACTTTTTTGCTGCTGTATCTTTAACCGCCGTTCCTCATCCGACATACAGTATCTCCGTGCGATCACCTTGATCTCCAGCTGCTGTCTCGCACTGCTGATGGTGATCCGGGCAAAATTGTGTCCTATCGCCATACAATCCGGATTGATCACAAAAGCCAGCTCATAAGTATCTCCCGTAAAATCCGTTGTCCTGATACAGGTACGCTCCACCCGCACAAAGGAGGCATCGGATCTCACCTCATATTCTCCATAGCCCCATGTGTCCTTGTGCAGTACAATCTTGTCCGCAAAGATCTTCTCGCATTTAGGATATTGCAGCTCCCTCTTTTCCACGGAGAGCTGAACCGGTGTCTTTTTGTGGACTGCGATCAAAAACTCCTCCAGCGCCATGCTTTTATCATTGCCCTTCAAAAGACCTCTGTAGCACTCCAGATATGTCTCCCTCTCCTGAAGAAAGATCCTCTCAAAGGAAGGGCTGTGAAAGAGCCGCAGTCCCTCCATGTAATGACTCTGAACAAGGGCGGTAAACTGATTGAGATCACGGATCCTGCCGGCAGAGGTGTCCGCATAGGGTACTGTAACCGTCACCGTAAAGGGAAGGGACGCCACACCACAATCTGAAAGTATGCGAAACTCTCCCCGGATCACATCCCCGGGCTGGCAGTATGTCCCCCGGAACGTAAAGGATATCTCATTGTCGGTTCCATGAAAGGCCTCCTTTTCCAGGATCATGCCGCTGCATTCCGTACACACGATGCCTCTCATACTGCGTCCTCTGCGATTGGAGATCGTAAAGCTTCCCTGCGTGAGCTCTCCTGCATCCACTGACACAGACAGCTCTGACGGACTCAGGATCATCTCCGGCATACGATATTCAAATATTCCTTTTGCATACTGATCGATCTTCTCTTTCATGGTGCCTCCCATATCCGGCTTGCAATTCAAGCATAATTAATAGAATTATACCATTTCGCACGTTAGCTTTTCAAGTACCATCCCCATATAAGTAAAATGCCGGGAATGAAAAAATCTCCGGCACCATATGATGCCGGAGATCCATAAGATCTGCTCTTATGCAAATTAATAATCTAATGCAATATCCTCTGAAAATGCCGGATGTTTGCCATCCTTCTCAGAAATGTTTGGCACAACGCCCTCCGGGATCGGCCACTCTACTCCGATGGTCTCATCATTCCACATAATGCCTGCTTCGGAAGAAGGATCATAGAAATCAGTACACTTATATGCAAACTCTGCTGTATCGGAAAGCACATAAAAGCCGTGTGCAAAGCCCTCCGGAATATAGAACATGTTTTTCTTTTCCGCAGTCAGGGTGACACCAAACCACTTTCCGTATGTCTTGGAACCCCGGCGGATATCCACTGCCACATCAAACACCTCGCCGCTGAGTACACGTACCAGCTTGCCCTGTGTATGATTCTTCTGATAATGAAGTCCGCGAAGCACTCCCCTGGTAGAGCTGGACTGGTTGTCCTGTACAAAGACCATATCAAGTCCTGCCTCTTTAAATGCATTGTAATTATATGTCTCCATAAAATATCCGCGGTTATCACCAAATACCTTTGGCTGGATCAGATAAAGCCCCTCGATCCCGCCACATTTTTCAAAAGTAAAATTACCCATTTTCTTAATCACCTTTCCTTTTGTATCATAGAATTTCTTCTGATCATATTTATTGTATTCTAGCACGATGGTAACGACTTCGCAAATAATTTTTTGCGTTTTGATTTTTTACGGGCTTTCCGCCGGTTCTTTCTGCCAAACTCCGTCACTTCTCCGGCCTCCTCCTGTGCTGCCGCAACTTCTCTGGCAGCTTCTGTGGCATCTCCCGTCACCGGCGTATCCTCCGGCCGGCTGTCTTCCTGCTCTGCCTTATGATCCCCGGAAGCCTCCTCGCCCTTTACCTGCTGTAATATCTCCTTTAACAGATGAAGCTGTCTCTCCTGCAGCTCCTCCTTCTGCATCAACAGGTAATTCATCTCCTTCTGCAGCCGCACCGTTACCTCCTCGCAGATACGTTTTTCCGACTCCTGGCTTACCTCTTCCATGGAAGACCGGATCATCTGCCGCATCATGGTTTCAAACTGCCTCAGCCTCTCCAGGGATGCTGCCTGGGTCTGTCCGTATTTCGTCTGGACTCCCGCACTTCTTTCCTTGCTCTGCTCCAGCTCATAGCTTTTCTCCTGCCAGGTTTTCTGCCGTTTCTCATAGCGGTCTCTGGCATGCTCGATCGAGGTCACGGAGCCCTTGGCATGCTCCAGCGCCTCCCGCATAACCTGACCGTTCAACTCCTCCCGCAGCTGATAGAGGATCTTGGGATCCATGTTCTCTACCCGTTCCAGATCCGGAAGCAGCTTCTTGATCGCCTTCAGCTGGAATCCCTGCTCCTTCAGATCCTTGACGGAACGCAGCAGCCGTATCTCCGAGTCCCTGTAATATCTGTGTCCCAGCTCATTTCTTGGAATCGGCAGCTCCAGCTCCTCCTCCCAGTATCGGAGCACATGATTCTCCACCTCCAGCATTTTTGATGCATCTGATATCATATATCCTTTTTCCATAACCATCCTCATTTCATTCATAATACTGATCTCTGTTACATAAACTCTTCTAAGATTTCCTCAAACAGCTTTGCCTTTTCCGCAGCCGCTGTTTCCGACA